>NZ_JBSGCB010000005.1:0-261221 GCF_053601595.1 Nocardia sp. NPDC004711
CCCATGATGACCTCCCAGGTGCTGCGCACCCTGGAACAGAAGGGCCTGCTGGAACGGCGCGATCACCCCACCGACCGCCGCGCCAAATCCCTCGTTCCCACCGAATCCGGTGCGGCCCTGGTCAATCGGGCCATCGGCGCCGTCGAAACCTGCGACCGCGACTTCTTCGCCCCCCTCGGCGACCGCACCCCCCGCTTCACCGCGGCATTACGCCAACTCCGCGACCGCGGCTAGTCCAGGTCTCCCACAGCAGCGGCCACAGCACCTGCGCCGCCACCGCGCAGACCAGGGGCAGGGCCGTCAGATGTGCGGCGAACAGGCCGAGGAGCACGGCGAGCAGCGTGCAGGGCAGCGGCCAGACCAGGGTCCACCGCCAACCCGCGCCACTGCGCACGCCGCTCAGGCCCACGACCGCGAAATAGCATGCGGCACCGCCGCACAACGCCCAGCCGGCACCGGTGCTCAGATGTCCGTGGGGGTGATCCATCGCCAGACCCAGGCCGGCGGCGAGGGTGGCCAGGCCGCCCGTGATGCCGCAGTGCGTGAGCATGATGCGCTGCCACGGTTCGTCGGCCGCGGCGACCGACTCGGTCATCAGGCGCGGCACGAAACCGAACAGGAGGGTCAACGCCCACAGCCCGGCCAGGATCACGAATGCGGCGAAGGCCAGGCCCAGCACGGCGGCGGTCCACAGTTGTCCGCCCAGCGCGGCGATGATGCCGATGACACCCTCGCCGAGCACGATGATCACGAACAGCCCGAGCCGCTCACCCAGGTGCGCCGGATCCGCGTGCACCGCTTCCATTTTCGTCACTCGATCGGGATCGAAGCGCGGGTTGCGCTCGGCCCGCTGCAATCGGGCGCGCAGCCGCTTGCGCACCTCGGCCAGCATCTGCTCGCCGCTGACCGCGAACATGATCCACAGATCCAGCGCCAGGCCCGCGGCCCACAGCCAGTACTTCGCCGGTTCACTCACCCACAGCGAGATGATCCACGGGTACACGCCGATGGTGAGCTGCACCGTGGGCCAGTCGACCACGATCTTGCCGCGACCCCACAGATGTTCGGATCCGAGCCGCACCAGTACGTAGACCGCCGCGAAGGTGGTGGCGTGCCGGTCGGGAATGCCGGGGACGGCCGCGGCCATCAGCCCCAGGCCCAGCATGGCCGACAGCATCAGTACCACCCGCGCCTGGTCCCGAGCGATATTGCCGTACAGCGTGATGCACGCCCAGACCATCCAGAACGCCAGGTAGAGCACCACGTACAGCCCGAAGTCGCCGAGTGACGGACCGCGATGCAGCAGGTGCGTCAGCTGGCCGATCCCGGCGACCGCCACCAGGTCGAAGAACAATTCCATCCAACTCGCATGACGTTCGTGCGTCTCATGCGTCTCCCGCGTCTCATCGACCACGTCCGCACGCTAACCGGACGTTTTCTCAACCGTCCAGTTTTCGTGCCGCCGCGCGGAGGGCCACCACGCCTGTCGGAGGGCACTGTCATGATGGAGCGCGTGACTGCCGCGACCACCCAGGCCCAGCTCCGGCTCGACGAACTCGATGCCGAGCAGGCCGCGGCCGTGCGCGCACCCCGGGGACCGGTCTGCGTGCTGGCGGGCGCGGGCACCGGCAAGACGCGCACCATCACTCATCGCATCGCGCACCTGGTCTCGGCCGGGCATGTGCGTGCCGACCAGGTGCTGTCGGTGACCTTCACCGCCCGTGCGGCGGGGGAGCTGCGGAATCGGCTGCGGGCCCTGGGTTTGAGCGGTGAGGCCGGGCAGGTGCAGGCGCGGACCTTCCACGCCGCGGCGCTGCGGCAGCTCAAATACTTCTGGCCGCAGGTGGTCGGCGAGGTGCCGTGGCGGCTGATCGACGGCAAGTTCCCCATCGTGGCCCAGGCCGCCGGCCGGGCCGGGCTGCCCACCGACACCGACAGCCTGCGCGACCTGATCGGCGAGATCGAATGGGCCAAGGGCTCGCTCGTCGCGCCCGAGGACTATGCGGGCGAGGCGGCCCGCCGCCACCGCGATGTGCCCTACGAGGCGAAGAAGGTCTCGGCGGTCTACACCTATTACGAGGCCCTGAAGAACACCCCCGACGGGTTGCTGCTCGATTTCGACGATCTGCTGCTGCACACCGCGGCCGCGCTCGAGGACTATTCGTCGGTGGCCGAGGAGTTCCGCGGCCGCTACCGGTGTTTCGTGGTGGACGAGTACCAGGACGTCACCCCGCTGCAGCAGCGGGTGCTCGACGCCTGGCTCGGCGATCGCGACGACCTGACCGTGGTCGGCGATGCCAACCAGACCATCTACTCCTTCACCGGGGCCAGCCCGGCCCATCTGCTCGACTTCTCCCGCCGCTTCCCCGACGCCACCGTGGTCCGCCTGGAACGCGACTACCGCTCCACCCCGCAGGTGGTGTCGCTGGCCAACCGGGTGATCGGTGCGGCCCGCGGCCGCATCGCGGGCACCCGGCTGCAGCTCATCGGCCAGCGCGCCGACGGCCCGGAACCGACCTTCGCCGAATTCGACGACGAGCCCGCCGAGGCCGCCGCCGTCGCCAGGGCGGTCGCCAAACTGCTCGGAAAAGGTGTTCCCGCAGCGGAAATCGCGATCCTCTACCGCATCAACGCGCAATCGGAGGTCTACGAGCAGGCGCTCACCGAGGCGGGCATCCCGTATCAGGTACGCGGCGGCGAGGGCTTCTTCCACCGGCCCGAGGTGCGGCAGGCGGTGTCGGCGCTGCGCACGGCCGCCAACCGCGACGACCTGCCCGATGCCCGCGGCGAGCAGCTGGTCACCCTGGTGCGCGCGGCACTGGCCCAGGTCGGGCTCACCAAGGAGGAGCCGGTCGGCGCCCAGGCCCGCGAACGCTGGTCCTCGCTGATGGCGCTGGTCCAGCTCACCGAGGAACTCGCCGAGCAGGATCCGGACCTGGAACTGACCGGCCTGCTGCGCGAGCTGGCCGCCCGCGCCGAGGCCCGGCACCCACCGACCGTGCAGGGCATCACCCTGGCCTCGCTGCACGCTGCCAAGGGTCTGGAGTGGGACGCCGTCTTCCTGGTCGGCCTGGCCGACGGCACCCTGCCCATCCAGCACGTACTCGGCCCGGACGCAACGGTTTCCGACGAGGCCGCCCTCGAGGAGGAACGCCGCCTGCTCTACGTCGGCGTCACCCGCGCGCGGGAACACCTCCAATTGTCCTGGGCCCTGGCCCGTTCCGCGGGCGGCCGCAAGGTGCGCCGCCGTTCCCGCTTCCTCATCGGCCTGGTCCCCGACGACTCGCCGGCCTCGCGCATCGCCGCCCACACCACCGAGCGCCGCAACGGTCCCAAGCGCGTCCACCCGACCTGCCGCATTTGCGGTCGGCCGCTGCTGAATACGCAGGCCACCATGCTCGGCCGCTGCTCGCGCTGCCCCGCCGACATCGACCCGGAACTGCTCGAGGCACTGAAGGAATGGCGGCGCGAGAAGGCCGAGGAGCTGTCACTGCCACATTTTGTGGTGTTCAGCGATACGACCCTGACCGCCATCGCCGAACAGCGCCCGGCCGACGACCGAGCCCTGGTGGCGCTTCCCGGCATCGGGGCCAAGAAACTGCAGGCATACGGCGCGGATGTCCTCGCGATCGTCCGATCGCGGCTACGGGACTCTTCCTAGTCCGTGCGAAGAATGTGTGCAAGCCCCTAAAACCGCAGGTCAAAAATAGGTTGTGCGCATCCGTATAGGTACCTAGTGTGGTTCTCACGCACCGGGGAAGAGCCCGCGTGTTCCAAGCACTGATCGCTACGAGTGAAGGAGGGAGACAGACCGATGAACAACATTTCGAGCTTCGTTTCGACCGGCAGCATCGCCGGCCGTCCGGCGACGGCATGCGTCATGTCCGTCGCGTCCGTCTCCCGGGGGATCCTCGCGCCCAAGGGGATTCGTATGTCCGGCGTGAATGGCGATCTTGGTCTTCAGGTCTTTGCAAGCAAAGCCCAAGCGGATCAGCAGATCGTGATCAAGCAGGACAAGCCCAAGGGTGACTGGCACCCGGCTGCCGTGTACGCGGCCGTCGAAACCCTCGCAGTCGCAACCGGAACCGAGCGTCCGGTGCATCTGCTGGCAGCCCGTCCCCGCACTACCGACCCAGCGACCGTGATCAGGAGTCGACACCGAAGTCGACTCAGGTAGGGAATCACTCCCAGACCTCCTGGCCACGGATCGCGAACCCCGCGAAACCGTGGCCAAAGTTTTATCGGCCCTGCAGCCACCGGCACCGGTTTCGCGAAACACCGAACGACCGATGCACGAGCTGAAGGAGCCCGACGTGTCCACCACGGTCATCCGTGAACGAGTGACATGCCGCAACACCGTGGCCAACACGACGACCCGCACCCGCCGGGGAGTCACCATCACCCTGCCCTGCCGAGTCGGCAACCCGGACCTCTGGTTCGCCGAGGCCCCCGCCCAGCTGGAAGAGGCGAAGGCGTTGTGCGCGTCCTGCCCGATCCGCCAGGGCTGCCTGTCGGCCGCACTGGATCGCGGTGAGCCCTGGGGCGTCTGGGGCGGTGAGATCTTCGACCAGGGTGTCGTGATCGCCCGCAAGCGCCCGCGTGGCCGCCCGCGCAAGGTCGCGGTGGCATGATCGCCCCGGCTTCCGGGGGAGTAGAACGCATACGACCCGCTTACCAGACGGTAGGCGGGTCGTTTTGCGTCGCAGGAGAATTCAGCTCGCGGCGCGGAGGGTCTCGACGTAGCCGGGGACCCAATCGTTCATGAGCTTCATGAAGGGGATTTCGGCGTCGAGCTGGGCGCAGATCCCTACCGATCCGCCGAGGACTCGGAAGATCATCACGTGTTCCGCCGGGAGTTGCAGGGAGCGAGCGGTTTTCATCATGTCGGCGTTGGAGATGTCGGTGGCCTTGCCCGCCACGCGCTGCATCCACCGGCGGGTGAAGTGGAAGGTTTCGGTTTTGATGGGGTCGGTGAAGGGTCGCAGGTAGTCCTGGATCTCCTGGATGCTGACGGTCTTGCCCGGGATGACCCAGCCGTTGTCGTGCAGCAGCGCCGTCAGTTCGTCGTAACGCTGCTGGACCTCGAGCGCCACCATCTGGCCCAGGATCTTGGGGAAGCCATTGGGCAGGGGAGCGCAGGCGCCGTAGTCGATGACCGCGAGGCGGCCGTCCTCGAGCACCATGAAATTGCCCGGATGCGGATCGGCGTGCAGCAGGCCCGCGATCGACGGTGAGCTGAAATGGAATTCGCCCATCAGCGAGGCCGTCCGATTGCGCAGGTCGACCGTGCCGTCCGGGTCCGCCATGCCGCGCTGAATGATCTTCGAGACCGGGGTGGCATTGTCCAGCCACTCGGTGACGATCACCTTCGGTGCGCTGGCCACCACCTTCGGCACCAGGAAGCGCGGGTGCCCCTCGTAGGCCCGGGCGAACTGGCGCTGATGCCCGCCCTCGATCCGGTAGTCCAGCTCCTCCTCGGTGCGCTCACTGATCTCGGCGAGGATCGGCTTGATGTCGGCGCCCGGAATGAGCGCGCTCATCATGCCCGCCATCCGGTTGAGCGTCTTGAGATCGGCGCGCAGCGCCTCGTCGGCGCCCGGGTACTGCACCTTCACCGCGACCACCCGGCCGTCGGACCAGATCGCCTTGTGCACCTGGCCGATGCTGGCCGAGGCGGTGGGCGCGTCGTCGAATTCCCGGAAGCGTTGCCGCCAGCCGGTTCCCAGCTGCTGGTCCAGCTGCCGATGCACGGCCGCGGCCGGCATGGGCGGCGCGGCGGCCTGCAGCTTGGTGAGCGCCTCGCGATAGTGCTCGCCGAACTCCTCCGGGACGGCGGCCTCCATCACCGACAGCGCCTGACCGAACTTCATGGCGCCGCCCTTGAGCTCACCGAGCACGGCGAAGAGCTGTTCGGCGGCCTTCTGATTCAGCTCGGCGTTGATCTCCTGCTTGTCTCCCCCGGCAAGTTTGCGGCCGAAACCCACGGCCGCCCGCCCTGCGATGCCCAGTGGAATCTTGGCCAGCTTGGCATTGCGGGAAGAGCGCTTGCTCACAATCTCTGACACGTTCCCATCATGCCGATGTCCCAGACGGTCCGCCATGGGATTGGGGTGTTCTTCCGGGTTAGCGGCGATAGTGGTTTCCATCACACCACCGCGCTTTCACGGCAACCGCAGCTCGGATGGACGGGCCACGGACGCCGATCCAGGTGCGGAATCTCCGGATCCCATTCGAGCGTGGCATGCAGCGTGGCCGGCGGGTGCTCCGCCCGGCCGAAGGACACGGTCTCGATCTCCTGCAGCGCCAGGGCCGCGGTCACGGCCACCCCCGCCGGGGACGCGTACCCGACCCGCCCCAGCAACTGCGCCGCCAGTTGCGGCCACGCCGGTTCGGACTCGGCGCGATACAGGTCCGCGCAACGCAGACAACCGGTTTCGCCCGGCAGCACCAGCGGGCCGACGATCCCGCGCCCATCGCGGATGCGGACCTGCAGATGGGGAATGCGGCGGCGCATGAGCGCGGTCACCAGGGCCGGATCCGGGACCAGGGTGTCGGACAGCACGAGCAGATCCGGCCGATCCGCCTCGAGGCTCTCGATGCCCGGCTCTCCGTAGCGCGCGTGGGAGTGCTTGGCCCGCAGGCCGATTCGGCGCAGGCCGTCCAGCAGTGCGTCCGCCAGCGGCCCGCGGCCATGGACCCGCACCTTCCGCAATCGTGCGCGCGGCCCATCCACGGCCAGTAGCTCCGCGGCCGCCATCTGCTCGAGCAGCGACTTCGCGATATCGGTCCCGAATCCCAATTCCCGGGCCTGCCAGAGAATCTCGGCCTGGGTGCGGGACCCGTCCAGTAGCCGCAGCAACGAGGGCACCGCCTCGATCGGCCCCGGCGGTTGCAGGATGACCGCGTGCTCGGGATCCCAGCCGAGCTGGACCGCGCCATTCGGGCGCACCAGCACGGTGATTCGGGGATGGAGCATCGGTCCACGGGTCGGCAGCAGAGTCGTCATGCCATCAGCGTGCATGCTCCCGGAAACGCGGAAACCCGCGAAAACGCTTGTTCATCAGCGCTTTCGCGGGTTATCCACAACTCGCGTCAGGGTCTTGCGGCCATCCACAGGTCAGGCGGTGGCATCGCCCTCGGGCTTGTCGCCGGTGGCATCCTCGCCCTTGCCTTCCTTTTCGGCGCGCTCCCGCGCCTCCGTCTCGGCCAGCTGCGCCAGCGGATCGTCGAACACCGCCGCGCCGCCGCCCAGCACCGAATCGATGAAGCCCGCCGGGGCGTCCAGGTCGGAGGAGTCGGGCAGCAGGTCCGGGTGCGCCCACACGCCGTCGCGCTTCTCCAGCCCGGCGTCGGTGGTCAGCCGCCGCCACAGCGCGGCGGCCTCGCGCACCTTGCGCGGCCGCAACTCCAGGCCGACGAGCGTCGCGAAGGTCTGCTCGGCCGGCCCGCCGGTGGCACGACGACGGCGCAGCGTCTCGGCCAGCGCGCCCGCACCGGGCAGCCGATCGCTCACGGCGTCGGTGACCACGGTCTCCACCCAGCCCTCGATGAGCGCCAGCAGCGTCTCCAGCCGCTCCAGCGCGGCCTTCTGCTCGGGGGTGGTCTGCGGTTCGAACGTGCCCTGCGACAGCAGCTCTTCCAGCTTCGACGGATCCTGCGCCAGCGCCATGGGATCCAGGTTCTGGGCGGCCTGCTCGATGGCCGAGAAGTCCATCTTGATGCCGCGCGCGTAGTCCTCGACCGCGCCCAGCACCTGCTGGCGCAGCCACGGCACGTGCGCGAACAGCCGCTGGTGCGCGGTCTCGCGGGCGGCCAGGTAGACCAGGATCTCGCTCTCCGGCTGCTCGAGCCCGGCGCTGAATTCCGAGATGGCCGCGGGCAGCAGCGCCGCGGTGCCGTCGGGACCCAGCGGCAGGCCGATGTCGGTGGAGGTCAGCACCTCCTTGGCGAGCTGGCCCAGGGCCTGGCCCAGCTGCGAACCGAATGCGAGTCCGCCCATCTGGCCGAGCATTCCGAACATCGGCGCGGCGAATTCCCTGGCCTCGGCCGGGAGTGTGGCGGTCCACATGCCGGAAACCTGTTCGGCCACCGGATCACACAGCCGCTTCCAGGTGGGCAGCGTCTCCTCGATCCAGTCGTTGGCGGTCCACGCGACGGTCTTGGTCGCGCCCGCGGGGAAGGTGGTGGCGGCGTCGAGCCACAGCTCCGCCAGATGCGCCGCATCGGCGACCGCGCTCTGCGCGCCGGACGAGACGGGCGGGACACTGGACCCGAGCTGCTGGCGGGCCAGCCGCTTGGCGATGTCGTAATTGACCGGACCGGTCTGTGCGCCCGGCTGTCCCATGCTCGAGAACATGGCACCCAGCTGCGTCAGCATCTGACCGAGTTGCGAGGGATCGAATCCGCCGCCGCCCGGACCGCCCATGGCGAATCCGAACGGGTTGTTCGCACCAGAATCGCTGGACTGGTCCCCGGGCTTGCGCTCCGGATCGTCGTCGCGATTCGAGAATCCGAACGGAAAATCACTCATACCCACTACGGTACTGGAGCCGCGGACCACGCGAACCGCCGAGCGGAGCGCGGCAATGGCCTCGATGACCAGTACCCTTGGCCGCGTGAACCGTCGGATATTCACCCTGCTCGCCGCTCTGGTCCCGATTCTGGCGCTGGGCATACTTGGCAGTGTCGTCACCGTTCCGTTCGTGGCGCTCGGACCGGGGCCGACCTTCAATACGCTGGGCGAAGTCGACGGAAAACAGGTGGTCGACGTGCAGGGCGCGCCGGTGAAACCGGTGTCCGGCAATCTCAATATGACGACCGTCTCCGTTCGCGATCGGCTGAATATTTTCGAGGCGATCGGCTTGTGGATCGACGGCCAGCACGGTTTGGTGCCGCGCGCGGAGGTCTATCCGCCGGGACAGTCGCGTGATGATGTCGACAAATCCAATCAGCAGCAGTTCAAGGATTCCGAGGACTCCGCGGAATTGGCGGCCCTCAACTATCTGAAGCTGCCGACCGCGGTGCAGCTGGCGAATGTCGCCGACGACGGCCCGGCCAAGGACATGCTGAAGAAGGGCGACGAGATCGTCAGTATCGACGGTAAGCCGATCGCCACCACCAAAGACGTTGTGACCGCGGTCTCCTCGGCCAAGCCCGGCACCACCATCCCGGTGGTGGTCCGCCGCGACGGCGTCGAGCAGACCGCCGAGATCACCCTGGGCGCGCGCCCCGACGATTCCGGCAAGGGCTACCTCGGCATCACTCCCGACGAGGTCAACAAGGGCCCGATCAAGGTCGACTTCAACCTCGGCGAGATCGGCGGCCCGTCGGCGGGGCTGATGTTCACCCTGGCCCTCGTCGACAAGCTCACCACCGGTGACCTGTCCGGCGGCAAGTTCGTCGCGGGCACCGGCACCATCGACCCCGACGGCAAGGTCGGCCCGATCGGCGGCATCCAGTACAAGATGATCGCCGCCCGCGAAGCGGGTGCCGAGACCTTCATGGTCCCCGCCGCCAATTGCAACGAGGCCGCTCAGCGCACGCCCGCGGGCCTGCGCCTGGTCAAGGTCGAAAACCTGTCCGGCGCAGTCCAATCGCTCGAGGACATCAACGCGGGCAAGGAAGTCACCAGCTGCGGCTGACCTCGTTCAGAAGTCGTCGGGATCGTTCTCCAGCGTGTGGCGCAGGGCTTCGACGAGATTCGGGGCGAGGTTCGGGGCGGTGCGCAGATCGAGGTCGCCGAAAGGATCCTCGTTCTCCTCGCTGGGCCGGACCTGCAGCAGCGACAGCGAGGTGCCGTCGCGCAGGACACCGACGAACAGGCGGGCGTCGCGGCGCTCGGCGTGGGTCATGGCCGCGCGGCGGGCGGCCTGGTCGGCGGCGTCGCGGTCGGCGAGCAGGGGAGCGATGGCATCGTCGAGGGTCTGCTCGGCGGCCGGCGGCAGCACCACGATCTGCTGTACCAGTACACAGCCCTCGACGGACGGCGGCCAACTGGTGGTGGCGAGGAACTCGTCGAGCGCCATGGCGTCGGCCTCGCCCGCGATGTCCTCGGGGAAGGGTTCCTGCGCAATGGGAGTCAGGGCGTTCTGCTCGTCCAGCTGATCGAGCAGCGCGGGTTCGGCGGCGGCCAGGTCCGCGGTCGGTACCAGGGCGAACATCTGCGGCGGGCGGTCCCAGCCTTCGCCGTCGACATATTCCGCGACTTCCCGGATACACCGGTACAGGGCCGAGGCCGCCCACTGCTCAGGATTCACCCGGCAATCCTCGCATCCCGCTCATGTCCGGCCCACGCGGCAGGTGTTCGGCCGCGCGGCGGGCGTTTTACGTAGAGTGGGGCGCGAACGGTCCCCTGGGACCAACTCGCATCATCGGACTGCGACGCTGCGTGCCGGTATCCCGGCCGGGGCGTCGCCGGACCTGGGAGAGTGGCATCGTGGGCATGCGCCCCCCGACCGGCTTACCTTCGCTGTCGCGACGCAGCCGCATTCTGCTCGTCACGGCGCTGGTGCTGGCCGCACTGTTACTGGTCGGGCCCCGGCTCACCGACGCCTACACCAACTGGTTGTGGTTCGGGGAGGTGGGATTCCGCAACGTCTACACCACCGTGCTGTTCACCCGGATCCTGTTGTTCCTGGTGGTCGCGGTGGTCGTGGCCGTCATCATCTGGCTGGCGCTGCTGCTGGCGTACCGGTCGCGTCCGGTGTTCGTGCCGGCGAACGGACCCGGCGATCCGATCGCCCGCTACCGGACGACGGTGATGAGCCGGCTGCGTCTGTTCGGTATCGGCATCCCGGTGCTCATCGGCGTGCTGTCGGGTCTGGTGGCGCAGTCGAGCTGGGTGACGGTGCAGCTGTTCCTGCACGGCAGCTCCTTCGGGGTCAAGGATCCGCAGTTCCATCTGGACGTCGGCTTCTACGCCTTCGATCTGCCGTTCTATCGGATGGTGCTGAACTGGCTCTTCGTCTCCGTGGTGATCGCCTTCTTCGCGAACCTGGTGGCGCACTACGTCTTCGGCGGGCTGCGGCTGTCCGGCCGCGAGGGCACACTGAGCACCTCGGCGCGCGTGCAGCTGGCCATCCTGGCCGGACTCTTCGTGCTGCTCAAGGCGGTCGCGTATTGGCTGGACCGCTACGCGCTGCTGTCGAGCACCCGCAAGGAGCCGACCTTCACCGGTGGCTCCTACACCGATATCAACGCGGTGCTGCCGGCCAAGCTGATCCTGCTGTCCATCGCGGTCATCTGCGCCATCGCCTTCTTCGCCGGAGTCGTACTGCGCGACCTGCGGATTCCGGCCATGGCGGCGGCGCTGCTGGTGCTGTCCTCGGTGCTGGTGGGCGCGGTGTGGCCGCTGCTGGTCGAGCAGTTCTCGGTGCGCCCGAACGCGGCCACCAAGGAACAGGCCTATATCGAGCGCAATATCGAGGCCACCCGCGAGGCCTACGGGCTCACCCAGGACAAGGTCCAGTACGTCGACTACAAGGGCGAGGCGACCAAGGACCCGGTCACCGTGCCCGCTGACCAGCAGACCATCAAGAACATCCGGCTGCTGGACCCGAACCTGCTGACCCAGACGTTCATTCAGCGCAATCTGCAGCTGCAGAACTTCTACGGCTTCCCGGATCCGCTCGACATCGACCGTTACACCATCAACGGTGAGATGGGCGATTACATCGTGGCCGCGCGCGAGCTGCAGCCGCAGAACCTGTCCGGCAACCAGACCGACTGGATCAACAAGCACACCGTGTACACACACGGCAACGGCTTCGTGGCCTCGCCCGCCAACAAGGTGAACGCGGCTCCGCCCAAGGAATCCCAGCAGGCAGGTCAGTCCGCGGGCAGTGATTCCGGTGGCGGGTACGGCTATCCGGTGTTCAATGTCGGCGACAAGAAGACGGTCAGCGACCTGTTCACGCCCAAGGAAGAGCAGGCCATCCCGGTCGATCAGCCGCGCATCTACTACGGCGAGCTGATCTCCAAGTCGGATGCCGACTACGCGATCGTGGGCAGCAACAACCAGCCCAAGCGCGAATACGACACCCCCACCGACCAGTTCACCTACGACGGCGCGGGCGGCGTGCCGCTCGGCAACTGGTTCAACCGGCTGGCCTTCGCGGCCAAGTACGCCGAGCGCAACATCCTGTTCTCGGGCGCCATCGGACCGGATTCGAAGATCATCTTCAATCGCAATCCGCGTGACCGCGTCACCCAGGTGGCGCCGTGGCTGACCGCCGACGGCGATGTGTACCCGGCCGTGGTGAAGGGCCGCATCGTCTGGATCGTGGACGCCTACACCACCCTCGACAATTACCCGTACGCGCAGAAGACCTCGCTGGACGGCGTCGTCGAGGACTCCATCGACCAGACCACGGGGCGTCTACTACCCCGCAAGGAGGTCTCCTACATCCGGAACTCGGTGAAGGCCACCGTCGATGCGTATGACGGCACCGTCAGCCTGTACGAGGTGGACAAGACCGATCCGGTGCTGAAGGCGTGGATGGGCGTGTTCCCGAACGCGGTGAAGCCGGAGAGCGCCATCTCCGACGAGCTGCGCGCGCACTTCCGCTACCCGGAAGACCTGTTCAAGGTGCAGCGCGAGATGCTGGCGAAGTACCACGTGGACGATCCGCGAGAGTTCTTCACCAACAACGCCTTCTGGTCGGTGCCCAATGATCCGACCCAGGAGGGCGCGGCCAGCGGGGCGCATCAACCGCCGTACTACGTCCTGCTCGGCGATTCGAAGACCGGGAAGTCGCAGTTCAACCTGACCAGTGTGATGGTGGGTTACAAGCGGAACTTCCTGTCCGCTTACATCCAGGCGCATTCGGATCCCGACAACTACGGCAAGATCACCGTTTTGAAGCTGCCCGCGGATTCACAGACGCCGGGCCCGGGCCAGACGCAGACGTCCATGACGACGGCCGATCAAGTGTCCCGAGACCGGAACCTGCTGACCGGTGGCAATGTCAACAAGATCAAATACGGCAATCTGCTGACCCTGCCGGTCGGTGACGGCGGCATCCTGTACGTCGAACCCTGGTACCTGGAACGCAATACCGGCGGGCCCAACGCGCCGTCCTTCCCGCAGCTGGTGAAGGTGCTGGCCAGCTACCGCGACAAGGTCGGCTACGGATCGACGGTCAAGGAAGCGCTCGACCAGGTGCTGCCCGGAACCGGCAGCGCCGCAACCGATCAGCCGGGACAGACGGCCACTCCGCCGGCCCAGGGCGCGACGCCGCCGACCACACCGGCGACACCCCCGGCCACCGGGTCCGTCGGCAAGGATGCGGCGGTCAAGCAACTCGACGACGCGTTGCGGGCGGTTCAGGACGCACAGAAGTCCGGCGATCTGGGCCAACTGGGCAAGGCGCTGGAGCAGTTGCAGACCGCCGTGAACAACTACGAGAAGACGGGTGGGTAACTGACCCGTTAGCGCGAGGCGCTGTCACCTGTGGGTGACAGCGCCTTTCGTATTCCTGGGGTCGATGTCTCGAGGCGGGTGGTGTGGCTGGGGCGCTTCCGATTTCAGCGACCCGGTCGAGAGGTGAGTGCAGTGGGAGGCGCGGTCGACTTGACCGTGTAGAGGACCGGGGTGGTCTCGAGCGCGTGGATGGCGTCGAAGGATCCCAGGCGGCGAGTCAGATAGCGGTGCAGTGCGGCCGGGTCGGGGCAGAGGGCCTCGGCGATCAGGTTGGTGCGGCCGGTCGTCGCCGCGACGAACGCCAATTCCTGGTGCTGGGAGAGGGATTCGGCGACCGCGTCGAGCTGACCCGGAGCGACGGTCGCCCACAGCAGGGCGCGAGTGGTGACGCCGAAGACGCGATCGTCGATGTCGACATCCAGATAGAGTGCCCCGGCAGCGCGCAGGTCGGCGATGCGCCGCGCCACCGTGGACTGTGACCAGCCGGTGGCGGCAGCCAGGTCCGCCAAGGTCGCGCGGCCGTCGGCACGCAATGCCGAGAACAGTGGCGCGTCGGTGGGGGAGACCGGTTTGCGAACGCCGGCCCGGGAATTCGACTGTCGACTGGTACCGGACGAGCCTGAGCCGTGTATCTCGGCGTGCCCGGCTGGTTCCTCCGTCTCGGTCGTCGGAACCGGGTGGCTGTTGTCGGCGGATGAGTTCGCTGCGCCCGGGACCGACGGCTCATCAGGGCTGAAAATGGTGTCTGACAGTAGTTTCCGACGTTGTTCGGCGTCCAGCGTGGTGAGTCGACCGGGCCAGGCGGTCGGGCCGCCGAGGTAGGTGTGCAGTACGTAGTGCGCGGAGATGCCGGTGATCGCCGAGGTTCGGGGAAGGTCGTCGAGCAGCAGCGCGGGTGCGTCGGGACCGGGGCCGTCGATGATGAGGAAGATTTCGGTGCCCCCGGAGGTGAGCATCACCCAGCTGGTGTCGCCGCGTTTCGCCAAGGCGTGCGCCAGTTTTCGCGCGGCCGCCGGGGTGCAGGTGAGCCGGACCAGCCACTGGGTGGTGCTGGTGCGCCCCGGGTCCGGCAGCCCGACCACCCGCAGCCCGAACTCCGCGCGCAGGCGGCGGTAGCGGCGGGCGACGGTCTGGGTCGAGACACCGAGCACCTCGCCGATGCGGCTGAAGGGCGCGCGTCCATCGATGTGCAGGGCGTGGACAACGCCGCGATCCACCTCGTCCAACATGGAAGAAATCATCGCAGGTCAGGCTGATACGGAAGATATCCGCAATCCGATGGCGCTGGATAGCCGCTATTCCGCGCCGTTCGCAGGATGAAGGAGCGGGACACACCCCGCCCCCACCGACGAACGGAGTACCCATGTTTCTCGTGACCGGAGCCACCGGCACCGTCGGCCGCGCGGTGGTCGATCGGCTGCAGGCCGAGGGTCTGCCGGTGCGGGCCGTCACCCGCCGCCCCGAGGCGGCCGGCCTGCCCGCCGGTGTGGAGGTCGTGCGCGCCGATCTCGGCGACGCGGACAGCCTGCCCGCCGCGCTGACCGGTGTCCGCGGCGTCTTCCTGTCGACCGCGGGCCCCGAGATCCCCACGCACGACGCGAATCTCGCCCGGGCCGCCGCGGCCGCGGGCGTCGAGCACATCGTGAAGCTGTCGTCGGGGCGAGCCGGTGACGCGGCCGCGACCGACCCGATCCCCGCCTGGCATCGCGCCGGCGAGGACGCGGTACGCGCGAGCGGGATCGCGTGGACCATGGTGCGCCCCATGGGGTTCATGTCCAACGCGCTGCACTGGGCGCCCTCGATCCGCGAATCCGCCACCGTCCGTGCGCCTTTCGGCCAGGGCCGCATCGCGGTGGTGGATCCGCGCGACATCGCCGCCGTCGCCGTCGCGGCGCTCGCCGACCCGGCGCGCCATGCCGGTCAGGTCTACACGGTCACCGGTCCGCAGGCGCTCTCCCCGGGCGAGCAGACCGCGACCCTCGCCGAAATACTCGGCCGCCCACTGCGTTTCGAGGAGATCTCGGCCGACCGGGCGCGGGCGGATCTGCTGCGCTTCGGGGTGGAGCCGGAGCTGGCCACGGCCATCATGGCCCTGCGCGCCACGGCGCTGGAGTCCTTCACCTCGGTGGTGCACCCGACGGTCGCGGAGGTCACGGGCCGGTCACCGCGAACCTTTCAGGAATGGGCTCTCGATAATCGCGCGGGATTTACTGCCGCACAATAAGAATTGTTGCCTCCGAATAGCGAAAGGTGCTGCGTCGCCATTGACGCAGCACCTTTCCATTTCTTCCGGTGTGGGAAGGAGATTCGGGTTATTTGCCCCAGGATTCGATGAGGGCGGCGTTGGACTGGAGGACCTGGTTGTACTGGTCCTGCACGCCGAACTGCTGGGCGAGGCCGCCGGCAACGCTCTTGGCCTGGTCGATGACGGCCTGGCGATCGGTCGGGAGGGCGGGGACGGGAGCCGGGGCTGCGGGCTCCGGGGCCGCCTGGGGCTCGGGCTCGCTGGTGCCCGCGCGCAGGTACTGGCCGCACACCGGCCAGGCGCCGGCGCCCTGGGTGGAGAGCACGTTCTCGGCCACGCGGATCTGCTCGGCCTTGCTGGCATTGGAGGCGAGGCCGCCGCCGCCATTGGCGGCCCAGGTGCTCTGCGAGAACTGCAGACCGCCGTAGTAGCCGTTGCCGGTGTTGATACCCCAGTTGCCGCCGCTCTCGCACTGGGCGACGCCGTCCCAGTCGTGGGTCGGGGCGGCGGAGGCGGTTGCGGTGAAGCCGAACGGGACGGCAACAAGTGCGCCGGTGACGGCGGCGAGGCCGAGGACGCGAGTGTTGATCTTCCGGTTCTGTTTCATGGTGTTTTCCCTCCCTGTGCCGACCAGCCCGGCGCAAATGCTCCGCCGTGTCCCTGTCCCCAGGAGTCGGGGTGCCCGACCGCGGGACAGGGTTTCCGGAGTGCAGCGGTTCGGGTCGGAGCCCATCTCAGGTTTGATCCGGGCCGCAACTGACGATAACGAGTAAATCTCGGCAGATCACGTCTTGATAACTTCGGAATTGCATGAAGCGAATGACCCGAAAAACGGTGTTGATGCAGGTTGGCTATGCTGCAAATGTCAATCCCGAGCGGTCTGTTATCTGGCCGTGATGTGATTCAACTCACCAAGAATTTGTGATTCCGGTCACGTTTCATGCTCAAATGGGCGGCCGAACGTGCGCGCGAGACTCTCAAATGGAAGATTTTCACCCTGATCACTCCGCTTTAGGGGCAACCGTCCGGCCTGATTCGCTTCGCCACCCTCGCCGGCGAGACTGTTTCTCGCCCCGGAACCTGGCTTGACCAGCCGATTTGGTGCATCTCCGAGCCCGTGTGTAATGTTGTGTTCACCGACGCGGGGTGGAGCAGCTCGGTAGCTCGCTGGGCTCATAACCCAGAGGTCGCAGGTTCAAATCCTGTCCCCGCTACTAAGCGAAGGGCCCGGAACCATCAGGTTCCGGGCCCTTCGCATATTCGAGGTTCTCCGTTCATGCCAGACGAGCATCCAACCCGATGTATTGCCTCGGGCGGCCAGGCTGGGGTTCTCCACCGGTGTATCAGGGGCGAGCAGGGAGTCGCGCGGAATTTGGTCAGCCGACCTTGTCGAGGAAGGTCAGGATGGCGGCGTTGATCTCGTCCGAGCTCTCCTGCTGGATCCAGTGGCCGCAACCCGGGATGACCAGGGGATCGAGCAGGTTCGGGACGAGTGTGCGCATGGCCGACAGGTCGCTGAAGCGGACAGTGGTGTCGAGCGCGCCTCCGGCGAAGAGGATCGGCTGGGAGAGGACGGCGAAGTCGCCGAGCGGCCAGTCGGGCTCCAACGTCGCGGCGGCATCCGTGCTACGCGTTGCGGCGTAGCACCTCATTCGTGAACCTCCCGAATTACTCAGCAAGCACACAGACATTTCGGGAGCGGAGCTTGGGTTTCGGCCGTTGAATGGGGTAGTGCTGCAGGACAGCACCCCGTGAGACGGAGTCCCAGGAGGTCCGGTCGTGCACACCGAAGCCATCGAGGTTGGGGATGTCGCCGCTGTCGACGCCGATGCGCAGGCGCGGCTCGGCTTGGTGGCCGGGGCGGGGGTGAGCCGGCTGGGGCGGCGCACGATCAATGCGGACGCGTTCGCCACGTTCACCGATGCGCGGCTCGGGCGCAGCGCTTTCGTGGTGGCCGACGGGGTGGGGGATCATCTGGCGGCGGCCCGGGCGGCGCGGCTGGTGGCGCAGACCGCGGCGCGGGCGGCGGTCGGGGACGGCGCGCAGGCCGGAATCCTGGCGGCGCAGCGGGAATTGCTGCGTGAGCTACCCGAGTCGAGCGCCGACAGCGTGCTGGTGGTCGCGGTGCTGCCGAGCAGTGGTCAGCTGGACGGCCCCTGCGATATCGCCTGGGTGGGCGACTGCCGGGCCTACCGGTGGAACGGTCGCGTGCTGCACCGCATGACCACCGATCACACTGTCGCCGAGTACTTCCGGGCGCGCGGGCGCGACCCACTGCCGGGTATGCGGCATCTGGTCACGACCTCGGTGCGGACCGTGCAGCCGGGCGACATCGGGCGCGCGGCCACCGGATCGAGCGCGGGCCGGCTGCTGCTGTGCACCGATGGGGTGGGTAAGAAGCTCAATATGCCGATCATCAAGTCGATTCTGTCCCACGGGACTTCGGCGGGTCAGGCGGCGGAGACGCTGGTGGGGACGGCCCTCGGTCGCGGCGGCACCGACAACACCACCGCGCTGGTGGTGGACGCGAGCCGCTGAGCCGGGCGGATATTTCCCCGAATTCGCACATTTTGGACGGGTGACCAGTTATCTTGGGCCCGACTTTGGCAGTGCGCAGTATCGGGGTTCGCCGTGGCAGACAGATCGACATCCATCCGCAGTCACCTCGGCGGTCTGCTGCGGCGCAAGCCGTGGGGATCCACATTCGCGCGCGCCTCGATCGTGCTGCTCCTGGTGGTGCCGACACTGGTCTCGGCGGTCTACATGTGGATCATGTGGGATCCGGAGCTGTACCTGAAGCAGATTCCGGTCGCCGTCGCCAGCGATGATGCCGGCGGCATCTCCGACGGCAAGGCCCAGAACATGGGCACCGAGATTCTCGACAATCTGGTGTCCAGCGGTGAACTCCAGTTCCACCGGGTCAGCAGCGCGGAAGCGGTGCGCGGGCTGCGGGAGAGCCGGTACGCCTTCTCGGTCGTCATTCCCGCCGACTTCACCCGGAACGTGCTGAGCGTGACCGATCCCGCGCCGCAGCATGCTCGGATCATGGTCTGGTACAACGACTTCAACGGCACGCTGGGACCGGCTGTGGCCAATAGTGTTGTCACCGAGGCGCAGAACCAGATCGCGGCCACCATCGGGCGCGGTTACGCCGGTCAGATCCTGGTCGGCGTGAACAGTCTCGGCTCCGGCCTCGGCGATGCCGCCAAGGGGGCGACCCAGTTGGCCCAGGGCACCACGCAGCTCGCCGACGGCTCCGACCAGCTGACCGCCGGACTCGATCAGGCCGCCACCGGCGCGGCGCAACTCGCGACCGGCACGGGCCAGCTCCATACCGGTGCGGTCCAGCTCGCCGACGGTGCGAACCAATTGGTCACCGGCACCGATCAACTCGGCTCCGGAGCCCGGCAGATCCGTGATGGTGTGGACCAGGTCGTCACGCCGCTGCTGGACGCCCTCGAACCCGCCGGACGGCTCGCGACCCAGCTCGATCCGCTGCTCGACCAGTTGAGCAGGAACCCGGACCCCGCGGTGGCCGACGCGGTCACCCAGCTGAAGAGCCTCATCGGCCAGGTCCGGCCGGACGACCCCGATTCCCTCGTCGGCCAGCTGACCCAGTTGCGGGACGGCACAAAGGAATTGGCCCGGCAGCTCACCGATCCCAAGGCCGACTACCGCTCCGGCGTGCTGGCCCTCGCCGACGGCAGCACCCAATTGCGGGACGGCACAGCACAACTCGGCAGCGGCGCGAACGACCTGTCCACGGGCCTGGACCAGCTGGTCGCCGGCGGCCGCGACCTCCGGGCGGGCGTCACCCAATTGGGCGACGGCGCAACCCAGCTCGACAACGGCCTGCGCGACGGTGCGGCCGCAGCACCCCACATCGCCGACCCCAACGCCTCGGCCGACGTCATGGCCCAGCCCGTCACCATGGACATCCGCAACCAGGAACCCAGCCAGCTCGTCCGCGACGGCGACCGCAGCCACAAGGAGATCGCCCGCGGCGCAGGTCCCGTGCTCGTCGTGATGGGCTCCTTCCTCGCCGCCATTGTCCTGTGGATGCTGGTGCGCCCCTTGCGCGGAGCCGCCCGCAGCCGTTCACCCTGGCGGCGCGCCGCGGCCCCCGTTCTGCGCGGCACCGCGGTCGGCGCGGCGTGCGTCATCGCCCTGTCCGCCCTCGCCGCCGGTTACGGCAGCTGGCTCGGCTGGTCCCCGCAACAGTGGCCCGCCATGGTCGCCGTCATCGCCCTCGTCGGCCTGGTGGCAGCGGTGACGGCGCAACTGTTCGTCGTGCTCTTCGGCCGCGTCGCCGGTTCCATCGCGGCCTTCTCCTTCTATATGTTCCAAATCTTCGCCTTCGGCGGCGTTTTCCCCGCCGGCACCACCCCACTCCTGTTCCGCCCCTTCAAAGACATCGCCCCCATGACGTTCGCCCGCCGGGCCATCATCCGCACCGACATCGCCCTCTACGACCGGATGTTCTGGATCTCCATCGCGGCCCTGCTCCTCATCCTCGCCGCCGCCCTGGCGATCATGATCGCCGCCCGCTACCTCGCCGCCTCCGTACCCGATCCGGCCCCCGCCGATCGCACCCCCGAACCCCTGCGCCCGATTCCCTCCCGACCCTGAAAAATGGCTCTGACCAGTCGATTAGGTTCCCTTCCCCACTTGTGTGTAATGTTGTATTCACCGACGCGGGGTGGAGCAGCTCGGTAGCTCGCTGGGCTCATAACCCAGAGGTCGCAGGTTCAAATCCTGTCCCCGCTACTAGGGAAGCGGCCCGGAACCATCAGGTTCCGGGCCTTTTTCGCGAGTCATCGGCGCGGGCAGTTGCGTCTTCGTCCATATCGGGGAGGACATGCCGGGCCCGCATCGCTCAGCGTCTGCTCGAGGCTAACGGCCGCAGCTTCGTATTACCCGGTCGCAAATTTGCTGGAAGCCGGAGAGGGCAGCAAGCTTCTCAGAACAGCGACACCATCGACAGTCGCGGGAGGTCCGCACACCATCGCCTGGACCACCCCGAGATCGGTGAACCCCGCACTGCTGGAGTTCCTCTCATGACCGCATTCCCTCGGCCACCCGTCGCCGCGCCGGACCAACCGGAAACGCGCTGCCGGAATCTCGAACAGGGATAGGGGTGGTCGTGGTGCTCGAGTTCGCGCTGTGCGTAGTCGACCAGCAGACCGAAGCGAGTCCGCCGCCCAGGGACGACGCGGCGGGGTGGGCCGCAGGCCCCTGACGTGGTCTGAAACGATTATGTGTCTGAAAAGCCTGCGAAACCGACCGCGAATGGCGAGAATTGTCTATGCTGCGCAGCGGAACGAGGACCTGCCGCCGCACCGCCCGAAACCCCTTCGGCACCAGAGGAATTGGACAATGAGCAGGCTGGCGACAGCGTGCGCGGCGATCTTGGTTGCCGCGGGCGTCACGGTCGGGACCACGGTGGCCGGCGATGCGCGGGCAGAGACGCACGGCGCACTGCCCTGCACCCCGTACACCGCGATTCTCGCGCCGGGGACCTGGGAGACGCGTTTCGATGCGGATCCGATGGTGCCGGTCGGCATGCTCCGGCCGATCGGCGATGGGCTGCAACGGCAGTACGGCAGTGACATCACCGTGCTCTATGCCCCGTATGCGGCAAGCGCTTTCGATCAGGGGCTGAGCTATGCGCAATCCCTGAGCACCCTCGAATCCCGGCTGCACCAGATGGCGAGCAGCCTGTGCGGTTCGACGCGAGTCTTCCTTGCCGGGTACAGCCAGGGCGCGGACGGAATCGGCGATTTCGCGACCGAGATCGGCAATGGCGAGGGGCCGATCAGCGCCGATCGGGTGGTCGGCGTGGGGCTACTGGCCGATCCGCATCGCGATCCGAGAACCACTCTCTCGCTGGGCGACCCGCAACCCGGTCACGGCATCGCCGGGACGCGGAGTCAGGACTTCGGTGCGCTGACCGATCGGGTGCGCACCCTGTGCGTCGAAGGCGACCTGTACTGCTCGCTCAATGCCGCCACGTCCCCGTTCCTTTTCGCGCTCGGCCGGGTGCTCAGCGGTGATTCCGCGATGATCGCATCCCTGATTCCCGCGGGCACGGATCCCAGCACACTGCTCGCGCAGGCTGTGAAGGTCGGCGCCGGTTGGACGGCGACCGCGGCGAACCTGCCCGCCATTCTCCAAAGCCTCACCAACCTCCCCGATCTGATCCAAGCGGGCGATATCAGTGGTGCGCACGAGATCGCGAGCAACCTCAATATGGCCCTGGCTCCGATGGTCCAGGCGGCCGCGGGCGTGGACCTGCCTCTCATCGGCTCGGTCATCCGGGCGGCGGCGGCCATCGACCCGTCGGGCTGGACCGCCGCTGCCAGCGTGATCGCCGATGCCCTGACCCAGATCGACATCCTGCGCATCGCGGGGAATGTCGGCCGCATGCAGGACACCCTCTGGCGCGCAGTCGAATCCCTCACTCGCAACGACGCGTCCGGCGCCGCTGCCGAAGTGGCGACCCTCGCCCCGGCCGGACTCGATCTGGCCGGCTCCGTTCTCGGCCCCCTCACCAACGCCGTACGGGGTGATCTCCGCGTCGCCGCGCAAACCCTGCTCAGCATCGGCGGTATCGACAGCATCAACGATCTGCTGGAACTGAGCCGCCAGGGCGTCGACATGGCCACCTTCTACGCCTCGAAGGCGCACGTCGACTACGGCGACGACGCACAGATACTCCTGGGCTTCCTGGGCTCCCTGGCTGCTTGACAGGACGCCGCTCCCCGCCCCGGAACCACTGGTTCCGGGGCTGCCCGCGTTGGAGCGGGTTAGGATCTGTGTGATTCATGGACCGGTGGGGAGCCGGACCTGAGGGGGAGCGAAACATGGTGACTACCACCGATATACCCGTGATCGGCCGCAGGGAGCGCAACCGGCAGCGGGTCCGTGCCCGGATCTACACGTCCGCGCTGGAGTTGTTCGCCGAAAAGGGCTACGACGCAACCACGATCGACGAGATAGCGGAACGCGCGGACGTGTCGCGCGGCACCTTCTTCAATCACTTCCCGCGCAAGGAAGACCTCATCACCGAGTGGGCCGAGGACCGTCGCCGCACACTGATGGACCGCATCGAGCAGCCGCTCGGGGCCGGGGCGAGCGACACCGGCGCGCTGTTGCACCGGTGCATGGCCGGTCTCGCCCAGCTCAGCGAGGTGCAGCGCGGAGTCACCGAGATCATGCTGACGGCGTGGGTGAAGACGGGCCGGCCCCTCACCGAAGAGCCCTACACCGCCGAGGTTTTCGCGCGGATCGTCGAGATCGGCGTCCGGCGCGGCGACATCGACGCACGCGTGGATCCGGTCCTGCTGGGGAACCTGCTCCGCGACGCCTACCTCGGGGTCGTGTACCGCTGGGCCCGCCGCACGACCGACCGGGAGCGGATAGCCGGCGAACTGCGCGACGTACTCGATGTCATCCTGCGAGGTGTCGCAACCAACAAGGTCGCCGGGACCGAGAACGGTTGGCCCGCAGCGTGACCGAACCCGCCGACTTACCGTGAATGTGATCTGAACGCCATTCGTGGTCGAGTCATGCGGATCGAATCATGCACTTTGGCACGAAATGTCCCCTAGCAGGCGCGTTCCATCCCCGTCCCGCCGTCCGAACACCGATAGATTTGCCCGGTCCGGGCCCAACGAGGGGTGGGTCCGCACATACCTTGGAGCGGGCGCGGAATGGAGGCTCGATGCCCAGCGGGGCGATGCGGGAGAGGATCGCGGGATTCACGGCCCCGCGCCCGCTGACCCCCGCTGCCGCTCGCCCGGCCGCAACGCAACACCACGAGGAGACACCACCCATGGAGCGTTTCGACTCGGTGTCATGGACGCGCTCGGTCTGGAGACGGCGCACGTGGTGGGTCTGTCCTACGGCGGCGGCATCGCGAGTCGCCGAGCGCATCCCGGTGGCCGAGTACCGCGAGCTGCCCGGCACCCCGCACATGGAGGCCCTGGAGCAGCCCGCGCTGGTCGCGGCGGCGCTCGACGACTTCCTGCCCGCAGACCGCTGACGGCCCTCAGGCCAGGGCGCTGCCCCGCTGCCAGTCCGGCCAGAGGATGGTCCAGTCACCGCCCTGCCCGATGTCGAGCGGATCGCCGCCGGTATTGCGGACCTCGACCACATCGCCGGGGTTGGCGAAGTCGAAGAACCAGGCGGCGTCCGCGGGACTGAGGTTGAGGCAGCCGTGCGAGACGTTGGTATTGCCCTGCGCCCAGACCGTCGCGGCGAGTTCGTGCAGGTAGATGCCATCGTGGCTGATGCGGACGGCATTTCTGATGTTTTCGCGGTAGCCGAGGCCGGAGTTGACGGGCAGGCCGTAGCTGGAGGAGTCCATGCTGACGACGCTGTTCTTATCGAGGACGGTGTAGACCCCGGGATGGGTCCAGAACGACAACACCCGCCCGCCCACCACGGCGGTACCGCCCCGGCCCATGGACGTGGGCATGCTGCGAACCAGGTTGCCGTTCTCGAAGACCTCGATGTGCTTGGTGTTGTCGTCGGCGATGGCGATGTGGGAGGGGCCGACCACCACGGAGACCCGCTGGTCGTCCCGGCCGTACACGCCGTCGCCGAGGCGGGTGCCGAACAGGTTCGCCGCCACCGTGATCCGGGTGCCGGGCGTGTGATAGCTCTCCGGACGCCAGTGCGCATTGCGATCGTCGAGCCAGTACCACGCGCCCGGCACGTGGGGCTCGGTGGTGACCCGGAGGGTGCGTTCCGCGGCGGCTCGGTCGACGGCCTCGTCGAAGTGCGCGACCAGCACCAGGCCGATGCCGTAGGTTTCACCGTCCTGGATGTCGAGGAGATTGTTCGAGCGGAAGGAGACGCTGGTCAGCGTGTCGGGCCGGACAGTGGTGAAGACGGCGGTGGTGTCGACGTCGCCGGTCTCGCCGTTCGCCACCACCGACGCCGTATAGGTGTGGCCGTAGCCGAGTGGTTCGGAACTGATCCAGGCCAGGCGATCCGCGGAGAGCGCGCCCGGTAGCGGTCGGCCGGTTTCGTCGACCCAGGAGACCGAGGTCAAGGTCCCGTTGAGCACACCCACCCGGCCGAGTTGACGCGGACTCAACTCGCGCCCGGCGGCCACGGGCGGAAACACGATGGCGGCGGGCCGCGAGGCGCGCGGGAGCAGCCCGTTGCCCCGGTACGGCACGCTGCCGGCGACGAACAGGCCGCCCAGCCCCATGATCCCGGTCAATACCTGACGACGTCGCAGCCCCAACGCGCGCTCCCTTCGACCTGATCCCGGACCCGGCTCGGTCGTGTCAGCATCGCGCCGCCGGCCAACAAGATCACGACGCCGGACGGGATCTCCACCGTTCCGTCGCGTAACCGACACCTGGCGGCAATCGAGCGGGAGTGCTCAGCGGGTCGGTATCACCTCAGCGTCGCGCGATCACTTCAGCGTCGCGTGCATGAGGTAGACGTTGTAGCTGTTCCAGGTGGAGATGGTGAAGTAGAGGTCCTTGGCGGTGGACCAGGGGTGGATGAAGCCGCCGTAGGCGGTGGGGTAGTCGTCGGTGCTGAGCAGCGGGGTCGGATCCGACCAGGCGCCCTGGGGTTCGGTGGCGGTGCGGAGGACGATCTGGTTGCGGGTGACGTCGAGGTAGACCATCCGCCACTGGTTCGACTCGGGGTCGTAGTGGATGGACAGTTCGCTGGCGGTGCCGGAAACCAGTGGGGTGGCGAGTAATTCGTTGGGGCCGTCGGCGGGGGTCCAGGTGCCGTCGATCCAGTACTGGTAGGCCGATTTGTTCAGGACCTGGTCGGCGGGGACGCGGGCGAGGCCGATGACGCCGAGGCGGCCGTTGGGTGTGCCGAACATGTAGACGTAGTCGCCGTGCGGAACCATGGTGGCGACCTGGAAGCGGCCGAGCCCGAACAGGTTGTCCCAGCGGGCCCACTGCGATTTGGTCCAGGTGCGGCCGTCGTCGTCGGACCAGGCGATGCCGCCCAGGTTGGTCGACCACATGCCGGGGATCTGGGACCAGTGGTTGACCGACATGTAGGTCAGGTACTGGCGGTCGCCGACGGCGAATCCCGAGGTGGGGATGGTGGTGGTCTCGAAGTTCTTGATCTTGCGGCTGTCGAGCAGTTCGGCGGCGTGGCAGCGGCTGTTCTGCACGAAGTCGTCCAGGATCAGACCCTGCGACAGATCGCGAGTGCTGCTGTATGCCAGCACATTGCTGCGCCAGTCCTGCTGGTCGGTGCCGGCGCCGGTGGGTTTCCAGCCCTTGCCGAAGGTGTCGCCGAACATGACGGCGACCTGGCCGGGCTTGGTCTCCCACATGAGCCCGAGGTCGGTGCCGTCGACCGACCAGCGCATGTTCGTGCGATTGACCGATCCCTGCCCGGTGACCTGGTTGACCAGCTGGACCGAATCCACCTGCGGCGCGGCCACCGCCGCGGCCACGGGCGCGGGCGCGGCAGACTGGACGGCCGCGGTGGGCGCGGCCTGGGGTTCGGGTGGTTCGCCGCCCGGCACGACGATCGGGATGGGTTCGGGCTCGGTGGTGATCTCGACCTGCGGCAGCGACGCGCTGCCGCCGCCGGGCTGATTCACCGGGGCCGGGACGGTGTCGCGGACATCCGGGCACGGATTGGCGCAGGGATCGGCGGGCAGCGCGACCGGATCGACGCGGGTGTTGTCGGGCTTCGGGCCGGGCACCTGGACGGTGACGATCTGGGGCACCGGCACGGGGACCTTGATGGTCTGATTACCCTGCGGCTGGACGCCGTTCGGGTCCGCTCGGCGGTCCAGCGGATCGAATCCGGTCTCGCCGCAGCTGTTCACCGGCGCGGGCGCCCAGGGATGCGGCGCGGCCCCGGCGGGCGGCGCGGGCAGCAGCATCGCGCCCAGTGCGACGACGCCCGAGAGTGCGGGCGCCGCAGGGAATCCGGAATGACTCGACCAGCGGCGGGATCGAATTCCCATGTGGTGTGCGGCTCCTCGTCCAAGATCGGCTGACTCACCCTAGTCCGGCTCCGCCCGCTGCGCGTAACGGCACGAACCGGTCAGGGTATCGGTCGTTCCGGGCCGTCGCCGCCCACGCCGGTGGCGGCGGCGCGTCGCCGGGGCGGCAGACTGAGCGGTAATGAAGCTGCCTGATCTTCCCGACCTCCCCGTACGCCCGGCGCTGGACCGCATCGCGGCCACCCTGGGTGAGTGCGGGACCGCCGTGCTGGTCGCGCCGCCCGGAACCGGCAAGACGACGCTGGTTCCGCTGGCTCTGGCCGCGACCACCGGCGGACGGGTGGTGGTCGCGGAGCCGCGCCGGCTGGCGGCACGGGCGGCGGCCGCGCGCATGGCGGCGCTGCTGGGCGAGCGGGTCGGAGAGACCGTCGGGTATGCGGTGCGCGGGGACCGGAAGGTGGGGGCCGGGACCCGGATCGAGGTGGTGACCTCCGGGCTGCTGGTGCGGCGGCTCCAGAACGATCCGGAGTTGGCCGGGGTCGACGTGGTCGTCATGGACGAGTGCCACGAACGCCACCTGGACGCGGATCTGCTGCTGGCCCTGCTCCTGGATGCCCGGGCCGGGCTGCGGCCGGACCTGCGGGTGCTGGCGACCTCGGCGACCATTGCGGCGGAACGGCTTTCGGCGCTGCTGGGCGGGGAGGGGGAGCCCGCCGCGCCGGTGCTGGAGGTGCGGGGCCGGGCCTATCCGGTCGAGCTGGCGTACGTGCCGCCGGCCGCCCGGGAGCGGATCGAGCAGCAGGTGGCGCGGGTGACCCGCCAGGCATTGGCGGGCAGCGCGGGCGATGTGCTGGTCTTCCTGCCCGGGGCCGGGGAGATCCGCCGGACCGCCGACCTGTTGTCGGGACTGCCCGACGTGGACGTGCTGCCCTTGCACGGCAGGCTGTCCGCCGCGGCCCAGGACGCGGCGCTGCGGCCGGGCGCGCGGCGGCGGGTGGTGCTGTCCACAGCGGTGGCCGAATCCAGTCTGACCGTGCCGGGGGTGCGGGCGGTGGTGGACTCGGGGCTGGCGCGGGTGCCGCGCATCGATCATCGGCGCGGGCTGTCCGGGCTTGCGACCGTGCGGGTTTCGGCCGCGGTAGCCGAGCAGCGGGCCGGACGCGCGGGCCGCGAAGGCCCGGGGTGGGCGTGGCGGTGCTGGCCGGAATACGAGCACGCGACCCTGCCCGCGTATCCGGAACCCGAGATCCGCACCGCCGATCTGACCCGGCTGGCCTTGGAATTGGCGTGCTGGGGCACCGTCGACGGGCAGGCGCTGGCCTGGTGGGATGCGCCGCCGGCGGGTGGGCTGGCGGCGGGGCGGGCGGTGCTGCGGGCGCTCGACGCGGTGGATGACCATGGGGCGGTGACGGATCGGGGACGGCGCATGGCGGCTGTCGGATTGCATCCGCGCCTGGCGCGCGCACTGCTCGACGGGGCGCGCGAGGTGGGGGCGCGGGCGGCCGCCGAGGTGGTCGCGCTACTCGATGACGATTCCCTCGCTCCCGGTATCGATCTGGCCGTGGCACTGCGGAGCCTGCGCGGCGACCGGCCCGCCCGCTGGCAGCGGGAGGCGCAGCGGCTGGCGAAACTCGTCGAGGGCGACGGCGTGGACGACCCGGCTCTCGTTGCCGCACTGGCCTATCCGGAACGGCTCGCCCGCCGCCGGGCCCCCGGTTCGGCCAGTTACCTGATGGCGGGCGGCACCGCGGTGACCCTGCCACCGGGCAGCGGGCTGGGCGACGCCGAATGGCTCGCCATCGCGGTGGCCGGGCGCGACCCGGGTCAGGCCGAGGGGCGAATCCGATTGGCCGCCAAGGCAGATGAGCAGCTCGCCCGGCAGGCCGCCGCGAACCTCCTGGAGACCGCCGACGAGGTCGACTGGGCCGACGGCGATCTGGTGGCCCGCCGGGTGCGGCGCCTCGGCGCGATCGTGCTGTCGGAGCAGCCGCTCAGGGAACCGGATCCGAGCCTGGTGTCGGCCGCCCTGCTGCGCGGACTGCGCGCCACCGGCCTGGATCTGCTGCGCTGGGACGAGGATGCCTCCAGCCTGCGGCAGCGCCTGGACTTCCTGCACCGCACCCTCGGCGCGCCCTGGCCCGCCGTCGATGACGACACGCTGCTGGCCGACGCCGAAACCTGGCTCGCCCCAGAGCTTTCCACCGCCCGCCGCCGCGCCGACCTGGAGCGCGCCGACGCGGGTCAGGCCCTGCGCCGCCTGCTCCCGTGGCCCGAGGCCGCACGCCTGGACGAGCTCGCCCCCGAACGACTGGAGGTGCCCTCCGGCAGCCGCGTCCGCCTCGACTACTCCGCGGACCCGCCGGTGCTCGCGGTCAAGGTGCAGGAGATCTTCGGCTGGACCGAGCCGCCGCGCCTGGCCGGCGGCCGTGCCTCGATCCTGCTGCACCTGCTGTCCCCGGCGCAGCGCCCGGTGGCCGTCACCGCCGACCTGCCGTCCTTCTGGCGCACCGGCTGGCCCCAGGTCCGCGCCGACCTGCGCGGCCGCTACCCGAAACACTCCTGGCCCGAGGACCCCACCACGGTCACCGCCCACCGCGGCACCGCTCGCAACGCCGATCGCTCTGGCTGACCGGGGGTCATTGCTCCGACCGCCGCGGACCCATCGCTTCGACTGACGGTGGCTCACCGGACCCGGTGGCGACGGCCGATCGCCGGTCGGCGTGGCCCAATGCTCGGGCTTACGAGGTTCGATCGCTCAGGCTGAAGAGAACTCACCGCTCTGTCCGGCGACGGCCGATCGCTGCGGGTAGCGGTGTCCGGCCGGACCGGGTGGCGGGAGTGAGACTTCAAGGGCAGCATGCGGAATAGCCGGTGACGCCCGGGTGCTGCAAGGCGGTGCGTCCGGCGTTCGGATGATGTGGTTCGACCCGCCGGTGAACAGGCGGAGAGGGAGTGTGGCGGCATGCGTGCGATTCGATTCGACGAATATGGCGGACCGGAGGTGCTGCGGTCGGTGGAGCTCGTGGTGCCGGAGCCGGGGGCTGGGCGGGTATCCATCGACGTCGCCTATGTCGGAGTGAATTTCGCCGATCTGCAGGCGCGGGCCGTGGGCTATCGGGTGCCGGGGCTGCCGTTCGTGCCGGGCCTGGAATTGTCCGGGCGGGTGCGGGCCGTGGGCGAGGGTGTCGAGGGTTTGCGGGTCGGCCAGCCGGTGGCCGCCATCACCGACGGCGGCGCGTACGCCGATGTCGCGGTCGTCTCGGCCGCGACGGTGTTCCCGGTGCCGGAGGGCGTCGATCTGCGCACCGCCGCAACGCTTCCCACGGTGCTGCCGACCGCCTACGCCCTGGTGCACACCGTCGGCCGCCTGCAGCCCGGGGAGACCATGCTGGTGCAGGCCGCGGCGGGCGGCGTCGGCACGGTGGTCGCGCAGATCGCCAAGCTCGCGGGCGCGGGCGCGGTGTACGGCGTGGTGTCCAGCCCGGCCAAGGCCGAGTACGCCCGCGAATACGGTTATGACGCAGCGTTTCTGAACGAGTCCTTCGACGCGGAGGTCGCCGCCGCCACCGGCGGTCGCGGCGTGGACCTCGCGCTGGAGTCCATCGGCGGTGAAACCCTGCGCCGTACACTGGATTCCCTGGCCCGCTTCGGCCGCCTGGTCTCCTTCGGCAATGCGGGCGGTGCGGGCCCGTGGCAGGTCGGCGCGCCCGACCTCTACCCGCAGGGCCGCTCGGTGGCCGGGTTCTCCATTCTCGGCCTGAGCGTCGAGGCCCCGGACGTCCTGCACGAGATTGCCTCGCACGCCTTCGAATTGGCCACCTCCGGCAAGGTACGGCTGCCCATCACCGCCGAGTTCCCGCTCGCCGAGGCCGCGGAAGCGCACCGGCTGATGGCAGGTCGCTCCTCGACCGGCAAGCTGGTGATCGCCGTCAACCCGGAGTAGCGCCCGGCCCGCCTACTGCCCGTTCTTCTCCGGCGCGAGGTTCTCGGCAGCCGTGATGCGACCGGATTCGATGGCGGCCAGCAGGGATTCGCGATCGGCTGCCGTCTGATCGGCGTAGGCCAGCGCGAAGGCTCCGATGGCCTGGTCGAAGACGTCGTTGCTGCCGAGATACGCGGCGATGGCCACCCGATCTCCCGATCGCGCGTGGCCACGCGCCAGCGTGTGCCCGCACAGGCTGGCGTACAGCCGCAGCTGCGCCGCCGACATCTCGTCGATGACCAAGGAGCCCTTCATGTCTCGCAGCTGCCGCCAGTAGTAGAACAGCCCATCGGGCCCGGTCGCCCAGCCCAGGAAGATGTCACCGGCCGCCTGGGTGAGCCGCTGCCCGTGCACCACTCGGTGCCCCTGATGCTGGAACTTGCTGCTCCGCAGATGCGCGGCCAGTACCGAATTCTCGGCCTGCTTCACCTGGAGGAAGAGCGGATCGCCGGTATTGCGGCCGGTCAGCAGCGCGATGAAGCAGCGCGTGCCCACGCTGCCCACGCCCACGACCTTCAAGGCGATATCCCGCAATTCGTACCGATCCAGCAGCACCCGGCGCTCCTCCGGCAGCGTGTCCCGGTAGTTCGAGAGCACCGAGAGCAGTTCGGTGTGCAGCTCTCTCGGTACCGGTCTGAGCAGCGGCGGCTCGGCCTTGATGCGCGGCACGCCATCGGGCCCGGGTTCGGTGAGCTTGTCCAGCGCCTGCAGGCTGGTGCGCGCCCGGGCCCGGCTGATCACCTTCTCGGTCTGCTTGCGGTCGTGCGGGCGCAGCAGCTCGGCGACCCGTTCGGCGTCCACCATCTCGTACCAGACGTCGGTCTCGCCCAGACCCGCCAGCCGCACCATGGCCTCGCGATAGGCCTGCGCCGCCGCGGCCGCCGCCCCGCTCGCCTCGGCGTCGTCGCACCCATTGGCCCGCGCCGCCACCGCCACGCTGGCTGCCAGCCGCTTCACATCCCATTCGAACGGCCCGGGCAGGGTCTCGTCGAAGTCGTTGACGTCGAACACGAGTGACCGCTCCGGCGAGGCGAACAAGCCGAAGTTCGACAGGTGCGCGTCCCCGCACAACTGCACGGTGAGCCCGGTGTTCGGCCCGCTCGCCAGATCGGCCGCCATGATCGCCGGCGCACCCCGGTAGAACGGGAACTGCCCGGCCGCCATGCGCGCGTACCGGATCTCCACCAGCTCGGGCACCCGGGTCGCGGCCTGACGCTCCAGCACCGCTATCGGATCCTCCCGATCCGCCGCCGGCTTCCACTCACCGAGCGATCGACGTGGCACCTGCTTCCGTGCGGCCCGCCCGGCCTCCGCCGCCCCGTTACCGCCCGCCGCCGACTCCGCCTCCGATGTCGCCATGGGAGGACTCTAGTTCGACCGCACGCGGATTCCCAGGACCGTGGCCCTGCGGCCGGCGCGATCACGCTGGTCGCAGGGCCACGGGTCCGGACACCGCCGGCGACAGTGCCGACGGGCTCGATCAGGTTGACTGCCCAGCGACTCCTGATCGAGCCCGCGCGACCCTCCTAACCGGCCGCGGCGTCGGGAGTGGGTGCGCCGAACCATCGGTGCAGTGCGTTCCGGAGACTCTCCTGAGCGGCCGGGGTGATGTCGTCGGTCGCCCAGGCCACATAGCCGTCCGGCCGGATCAGCAGTGCCGCGGCCGGTGCGTCGGTGGCGGTGGCGGCGATGGGCGTGACGCGGTCGGTCCAGCCCGCCGCGGCAGCGACCGGATCGAGGGCGGTGTCGAAGGTCAGCAGGAGGGGGCGGGCGTCGCGCAGGAGTTCGGCGATCCGGGTTGGGCCGCCGGCTGTTTCGAGGGCGCCGTCGGGGAAGAAGTAGCCGGACAGCCGATGATCGTCGCCGACGTCGTAGCGGATGTCCGAGCCCGCCAGCAGCCCGGCGATATGGGCGGCCGCCGCGGGGAGCCGCAGCAGTTCGCCGAAAAGCTCTCGGAGAGCGGTGATTTCCGGACCGGGGGAGACCAGAGCCGCCTGGGAGAGCGAATACATCACCACGCGTTCGGCCACCGGGTGACGCTCGGACTCGTAGGTGTCGAGCAGGCCCTCGGGAGCCCAGCCCCGGATTTCGGCCGCGAGCTTCCATCCGAGGTTGACGGTGTCCTGCAGGCCGAGGTTCAGCCCGGGCCCGCCCATCGCCGAATGCACGTGCGCGGCATCGCCGAGCAGTAGGACGGCGCCCTGCCGGTAGTGCTGCGCCACCCGGGTGTTCTGGCCGATCGTGCGGCGCAGCGTGTGCGGGCCCGGGCCGGGCGGCGGCGTGATGGGCAGCGGGGCGCCGAGGACGCGTTCGACGCTCGCGCGCAGTTCCTCGAACGTCAGGGGTTCGTCGTCGGAAAACTGCTCGCCGCCTTGGAATTCCATGGTTCCGATGATCGGCCGGCCCGGATCGAGTTCGGCGTAGATGAAGATGCCGCGTTCGAGCCGGTGATGGCCGAGTCCGAACCGGCCCACCCCGGGAATCTCGATGCCGCCGTCGCCGGAACGGAACTCGTCGGGCAGGGTGGCATGGCCGACCCGGCTGACGTGCCCGTCGGAGGTGATGCCCGGGAACTCGATCCCGATCCGCTTGCGCACCAGGCTCTTTCCGCCGTCCGCCCCGACCAGGAAGCGGGCGGTCAGCGGGTAGGGCCCGTCGGGTCCGGACACCGTGACCGTGACCTGGTCGCCGGCGGGCTCGATGCCGGTCAGCTCGTGTCCCCAGCGCAGGTCCACGCCGAGGTCGATGGCGCGCTTGGTGAGGATCTCCACCATCTCCGGTTGCGGCTTGAAGACGAGGTGCACCGGATTCGGTTGTACGGCAGTGAGATCCAGGGGCAGGCCGCCGAAGATGTAGCGCGGGGTCGGGGCCGGTGCGGCCGGACTGCCGCTGAACGCGCCGTACAGCCCCCGCATATCGAGGACCCGGACCACCTGCCCGGCCAGGCCGTTGGCCTTCGGTTCGGGGCTGGGTGCGGGTAGCCGATCCAGCACGATCGGGCGGAGGCCGGCGAGTGCGAGTTCGCAGGCGAGCATCAGGCCGTTGGGTCCGGCTCCGGCGATGACGATGTCGACGGTGTTTTCGGGCATGGCAAATAAACCTCTTGTCGTTGAGGGTATTTGGAGAAACCGGCGAGAGCGGCGCTGCTATGCCGGCGGTTGCGGCAGGCCCGCCGCGAGCGCGGACAGGGCCTGGCGGAGCAGATGGGTGACGGGGACGGTCGGCGCCGTGCGCACATAGACCTCGAAGGTGGCCTGCAGCGCGGCGCCGGCGGCCCCGGCCACCAGCCGCGGGTACAGATCGAGTTCCGGGTCGGTGCCGGTGCGTTCGGCGATGGCGGTGATCAGGTTGTCTTCGACGCCCTTGGACAGCAGGGCCCGGGTCTCGGGGGCGGCCACCAGTTTCCGGACCTCGGCGAGCTCCGTGGGCGAGGGCAGATACCCGGGCGACTCGGCGTGTTCCGCCTCGAGCGGCTCGAGCAGTGCCGCCGTGAGCGACTCCCACAGCGGCTCGTTTGCCGGACGGGAGCGCAGAATCTCGACGGCGCTGTTGATCCGGGCCAGATGCCGGTAGGCGAGCGCGTCGTACTTGCCGGAGAAGTAGTTGTTGAAGGTGCGCACGGACACTCCCGCGCGGGCGGCGATGTCCTCGCGCACCACGTTCTCCAGGCCGCGCTCGAACATGAGCTGAAGTGCCGCGTCGCTCAAGGCTTTCCGGGTATCGAGCTTCTTGCGTTCGCGGAGACCGAGGGTCTGTTCGTCCGGCATGACTCCAGTATGCGCAAAACGTGCCCAGTGGGCAATGTTTCTCTGTGGGAAAGTTTTCACCGCGCTGTTCGCGGGTGTCGCATGCCTGACCGAAATAGTTCGAACGCCCATGGCGTTCGGACGACCGATTCAGCGTGTCGGCGGCGTGGCTTACGCTCCCGGGGATTCGGAAGGAGCGTGTCGTGCGACGAGGTTGTGGGGTGGGGCGGTGAGCAAGCGCGGCTGGCTGCTGTTCCTGGGCATGGGTGTGATCTGGGGTGTGCCGTACGCCATGATCCGGGTCGCGGTGCGGGATTTCGATCCGGTCTTCGTGGCCTTCGGACGGACCCTGCTGGGTGCGCTGGTGCTGTTGCCCATCGCGCTGTCCACCCGGGTGCTGCGGCCGGCACTGCGGCACTGGCGCTGGGTGCTGGTGTACACGATCGTCGAGATCACCGGTCCGTGGCTGCTCATCGGGCGCGCCGAGACCAGGCTGACCAGCTCGACGGTGGGCCTGCTGATCGCGGCGGTGCCCCTGATCGCCATCGTGCTCACCACCCGCCTCGGGCACGAACGCCTCGATCCGCGGCGCATTCTCGGCCTGGTGATCGGCTTCGCGGGCGTGACCGCCCTGGTCGGTCTGGATATCGACGTCTCGAATCTGGGTGCGCTGGCGGCCATCGGCGTGAGTGTCATCGGCTATGCGCTGGGCCCGATCATCATCGACCGAAAGCTGGCCGAGTTGCCGCCGATCGGCGTGGTGACCGGGTCGCTGATCTTCGCCGCCGCCATCTATCTGCCGTTCGCGCTGTGGCGGATGCCTTCTCGCTTTCCGGCCGGAGCGAGCTGGTCGGTGGTGGGCCTGGGCCTGATCTGCACCGCGCTGGCCTTCGTGGTCTTCTTCGCCCTGATCGGCGAGGTCGGCCCGTCGCGCGCCACCGTCATCACCTACATCAATCCCGCGGTGGCACTGCTGATCGGCGTCTCGCTGCTGGACGAGCCCCTCACCGCGGGCATGGCGATCGGCTTCCCGCTGGTGATCCTGGGCTCGATCCTCGGCACCGCCCGGGCCCGGGTGCGGCCCGCGGCCGAGCCCGCGCCGGCCTAGCTCGGTCGGCCGGTGCCGGCACGGGCGCAGCGGTTCTTTCGTATGCTCATTGTTAGCGAGTGGGGAGGGAAGTGCTGGACCTCGATGGTCCGGCTATGGAGGAAGGTCCTCACGGATGGACAGTCGTGAGGTTGCCGAGATGGCGCGGGAATGGTCGGCGGCCCTGGTCGATTGCGGTGGCGTGCCGACAGCTGTGCCGCCCGACATCCGCCAGTTGACGACAGGATGGATCGTCACGCTGGAAGCTGCCCTGTCGGCCGAGTCGTTCGATCCGTCGCCCGCATGCCGAGTCGGGGTCGAGATGGTCCGGTCGAACCTGACGGTCCCCGCCATGATGACCTCGACCGCGGCGGTGCTGGCCGGATTGCTGGAGCGGTCACGGCGCCCGGATCGAGCACAGCGGTTCGGCGCGCTGCTGGGAGAGCTTGCTCGCGGCTACACCACCGAGCTGCTGGACGTCCACGCCCGCAGCCAGCAGGCTGCCGAGCAACGCTTCCGCGTGGTGTTCGACAACGCCGCGGTGGCTATCGCGCTCTACGACGACTACGGCATCACGCTCGAGGCCAATTCCACGACGGCACGGATGGTCGGGATGAACCAGGAGGATCTGCCGGGGGTGTCCGCGCTGGACTTGATGCACCCCGACGACCGCGACAAACTCCGGCACGCGGTCGTCGGTCTGCTCAAGCGCAGAAGCGGCACCGCGCACCTGGAAGGCCGCTTCTGCCGCCCCGACGGCACCGTCTGCTGGGGCGCATGGACGATGACGCTGGTGCACGACGCGGACGGGCGTGAGGTGCGCGTGCTCGCCGTCGGGGAGGACATCACCGAACGGCGGGCCATGCAGCAGAAACTGTGGTGGGAGGCCCGTCATGACCCGTTGACGGGTCTGCCGAATCGTCATTGCCTGCTCGAGCAGTTGGAGGCCATTGTGGCGGCGGCCCGTCCCGGCGATCACATCGGTTTGTGCTTCCTCGATCTCGACGCGTTCAAGATGATCAACGATCGCTACGGCCACCACGCGGGAGACAGCGTGCTGGCCGAGGTCGGCCGCAGGCTCGACGCGACCCTGACCTCGCCGACGGTCACGCCGGCCCGCATCGGAGGAGACGAGTTCGTCGCGCTGCTCGCGCCGCCCTGCGACGACGACACGGCCCACGCGACCGCCGAGACCATGCTTGCGACGCTGCGAGACCCGGTTCCGGTCGGTTCCGGCGATCTGCTGTCGATTTCGGCCAGCATCGGCGCCGTTGTCACTCCGGTTGCCGGCGCGAATGCCGAAAAGCTGTTGGACGAAGCCGATGTCGGCCTGTACCGCGCCAAGGCCGCGGGCCGCGGCACCTGGGTACTGCACCGCACCGAGAACGACCCCGCAGCCAGGCAGTAGCCATGGAGCCGCCGCACGCCCGACTGGGCGGTCGGTTCTTGCCTCGGGAAGAGAACCGAGAGCCATTCGGGGATAAAGGTTTTGCCGCGATAGTGTGCAGGCATGCGGGTGGGCGGCCAAGATATGCGAGTGCGCACGAAATTCTCCAGCGAGCTGATAGCGCTGACCGATGAGCTCGCGCATATGGCGCGGCTGACGCATGAGGCTTCCGAACGGGCCGCGGCGGCGCTCCTCGGCAGCGACCTGACCGCCGCCTACGAGGTGTTCGCGCTCGAAGAGCAGGTGGAGATCGAGCACGCGAAATGTGAGGACCGGTCGGTCATCCTGCTGGCCCTGGAGGCGCCGGTGGCCCGCGACCTGCGCCAGGTGGTGACGGCCATGCAGATCGCCGACGACCTACTGGCGGTCAGCCGCGCCCTGAGCCGGGTGGCCGATGTGGTGGTGCGCCGCTACCCGAATGCGGTGGCCCCCCAGCACGTCCTCGACCTGCTCGCGGAAATGTCGGCCGCGGTCACCGATCTCGCCGATCTGGCGGGCAAAGTCATTGCCGCACAGAACCCGCCGCGCGATCGCGCCCTGGTGCCGCACGACGACAACCTGGAGCGGCTGCGCGGCCGGCTGGTGGAGCTGGCGGCCGATGACGGCTGGCCGCACGGGTCGGCCATGGCCATCGATATCGCGCTGCTGGCCCACCACTTCGAGCGCGGGGCCGACCACTGCGTGCGCATCGGGCGGCTCATTCGCTTCTTCCACACCGGTATTCCGCTCTACGCGCAAACGGAGGCGTAACCACCACCTCGTGTGAGGGGCCCCGATCGGCGGGAGTAAGCTGCCCGAATTGCTTCATGGCGAGGTCTTTTCGAGTAGCACCGCACGCACGGACAGCCGAAATCCGACAAGGGCCCCAAACATGACCAACATCTCCACCCAGACATCGGTGTCCACCCCGGCGCGGGTGGCGGCGCCGGTCCGGGTCGCCGCGGCCGCCCCGGCGCCGAGCGACCGGGCAGCGCCGATCGAGAGAACGCTGTCGCACCGTCAGATCATGACCATCCTCTCCGGCCTGCTGCTGGGCGTCTTCCTGGCGGCGCTGGACCAGAACATCGTGAGCGTGGCGATCGTCCGCATCGCCAACAGCCTGCACGGCTTCGACAAACAGGCCTGGGCCACCACGGCCTACCTCATCACCGCCACCATCTCGACGCCGCTCTACGGCAAGCTCGCCGACATCTACGGCCGAAAACCCTGCTACCTCATCGCCATCGGCATCTTCGTGATCGGCTCGGTGTGCTGCACCTTCGCCACCTCCATGTACCAGCTCGCGGGATTCCGTGCGCTGCAGGGCGTCGGCGCGGGCGGGCTCATGTCACTCGCCTTCACCATCATCGGCGATATCGTGCCGCCCCGCGAAAGGGTCAGGTACCAGGGCTATTTCATGATGGTCTTCGGCATCGCCACGGTGCTGGGACCGGTGCTGGGCGGCTTCTTCTCCAATGCCGACCACATTCTCGGGCTCGCGGGCTGGCGCTGGGTGTTCCTGGTGAACGTGCCGATCGGGGTGCTGGCGCTGCTGGTGGTCGGCAAGGTGCTGGACGTGCCCTTCGCGCGGCACCGCCACCGCACCGACTGGCTGGGGGCGATAACCCTTGCGGCCGGCACGGTTCCACTGCTCATCGTCGCCCAGCAGGGCCGGGACTGGGGCTGGGGCTCCCATCGCGCGCTGCTCTGCTACGGCATCGCGGCGGCCGGACTGGTGCTGTTCCTGATCGTCGAATTCCTCATGAAGGACAGCGCGCTGATTCCGCTGCGGCTGTTCGCGAATCGCACCTTCAGCATCGCCATCCTCGGTGGGTTCATCGTCGGTGTCGCCATGTTCGGCGCGATCGTGCTGGTGCCGCTGTACTTCCAGGTGGTGCGCGGGTACTCGCCCACGCGCTCCGGGCTCTTCATGCTGCCGCTGGTGGTGGGCATCATGCTGGGCGCGCAATTGTCCGGGCTCATCACCAAATTCACCGGGCGCTACAAGGTGCTGCCGATCCTCGGCTCGCTGGTGATCGGCGCCGGGTCGGTGCTGTTCGCGCTGGTGCACTACGACAGCCCGCTGTGGCAGCCGCTGCTGTACTGCGGCATCATCGGTTTCGGCCTCGGCGGGTGCATGCAGACGCTCATCATCGCGGCGCAGAACGCCGGGCCGCGCTCGGATATGGGTGTGTCCACCGCGTCGGCCACCTTCTTCCGGCAGATGGGCGGCACGCTCGGCGTCGCGGTCTTCCTGACCATCCTGTTCAACCTGCTGCCGCGCAAGATCCTGGCGGCTTTCGGCGGACAGCTGCCGCCGGGATTCGACGCCGGGCAGCTGGGCCGGATCCAGAGCAACACCAGCGGCATCGCGGCGTTGCCGGACCAGCTGCGCGTACCCATCCTGACCGGATTCACCCACGCCCTGGGCGGGGTGTTCGTCGTGGCGGCCGCGGTGGCGGTGGTGGCGGCGTTCGTGCTCATGTTCATGAAAGAGATTCCGCTGCAGGATGTTCCGACGCCGGTCGTGGAGGAGATCGCCGAGCCGGAAGTCGAGCCAGAATTCGAGCCCGAGCCGGAGCCGGAATTCCATATCTCCGCGCCGTCGGGGCTGTCGGTGTCGGGGTGCGTGCACCGCGAGGACGGGCAGTCGGTGCCCGACGCCGTGCTCACCCTCATCGACCAACGCGGACGCCAGGTTTCGCGCGCCGTCGGCCAACCCGACGGCGGCTATGTCATCGCGGTCCCGCGGGCGGGCGGCTACGTACTGATCGTCTCGGCGTTCGGGTATCAGCCCGCCGCGGTGACCATTTCGGTCGGCAGCCGCCCGCACCGCCTGGATGTGGCCTTGCTCGGATCCGGTGAGGTGTCGGGCGTGGTGCGGTCGGTGGGACGCGGTGCGCCGCTGGGCGATGCGACCATCACCCTCACCGACGCGTTCGGTGACGTGGTCGGCTCGACGGTCACCACCCCGGAGGGCGATTTCATCTGCCGTGGCGTGCTGGCCGGCACCTACACGCTGGTCGCGGTGGCCGATCACATGCGTCCCTCCGCGGTCACCCTGACCGTGCCGGACAGCGGAATGCTGCGCCACGACATCGAATTGGCGCCGCGCGCGGTGCTGGCCGGATCGGCCTGCAACGACCGCGGGCACGGCGTGCCCGATGCCCAGATCACGGTGCTGGACGAGGCCGGGGATCTGATCGCCGTGACCCGCACCGACGACACCGGCCGCTATGCCGTGCCGGATCTGGCAGAGGGCCGCTACACCGTGATGGCCCGGGGATATCCGGCGGCGTTCAGCCGGGTCACGGTCGCCGACGGCGAGGTCGCCCACGATGTCCTGCTGGGCTACGAGCGGGTGGAATCGCCGGGGCGCGAGCGCTGGGAGTCGGTGGATCGGGTCTGAGCCGGGGGGGCCGGGAGCGGTTGCGACCGAGGATTGTTCAAATTCGCCGCGCGCCGCGGTCCTGCAGCTGTTAGGTTTCCGAGCTGAATGCAGTTCAATGTTCGGTATTGGGCTGGTCCAGGGGAGAACCGACATGAAGACCTCGCGTGCACTGCTGACCGTGGCTGCCCTCGTGCTCACCGCCGCCCTCGTGCCGACCGCCGCCGCCCAGGCCGAACCCGCCGCCCCCGACACCGGCGCAGCCGTCAACGAGTATGTGGCCCTGGGCGATTCCTGGGCCGCCGACGCCACCCTGAGCCAGCTCACCACCGCCTTCACCCCGGCGCCGTGCGTACAGAGCGTCCACAATTACGCCAAGCAGGTCGCCGCGGCCCTGGCCGTGCCGGTGTTCCGCGACGCCACCTGCGGCGGCGCGGTCACCGCCAACATGACCCGGCCGCAGCACACCGCGCTGGGCGACAACGCGCCGCAGTTCGACCGGCTGACCGAGAACACCGACCTGGTCACCCTCGAAATTGGCGGCAATGACGCGGATCTCGCGGCCACCGTCACCGACTGCGTCACCCTCGACCCGGCCGTCAGCCCCTGCCTGAACGAGATGGTGGTGGGAGGCGTCGACCGGATGTCGCAGAACATCGCCCGCACCGAACCCCGGGTGGCCGCCACCATCGCCGGCATTCGCGAGCGCGCCCCGCACGCCCGCATCCTGCTGCTCGACTACTTCGAGGGCATCGGCCTCGACGGCGGCTGCTGGCCGGAGATCCCCATCTCCGACGCCGACGCCATCTGGCTGGGGCAGAAGCTGATCGAACTGCACGACATGCTCGGGCGGGTGGCCGCCGAGACCGGAGTCGAGTTCGTCGATACCTACGACGGCAGCTCCGGGCACGACGCCTGCCGGCCCGTCGGCACCCGCTGGGTGGAGGGGCTGCTGCCGTTCTCGGGCAGCCCGGTCGGGCTCGCGGTGCCGTTCCACCCCAACCAGCTCGGCGCGGACTACCAGGCGCGGCGGGTCCTGGAGACCCTGGACGCCACCTCCTGACCGGCGCAGTCAGCGGCGCGGGGTGATCGATACCCGGTTGTCGTGGAACACCGCGCCGCCGCCGAAGTCCGAATCACGTTCCGCGACCGTCGCATTCACCGTCGCACCGCCGGAGTGCTTGGCCCAGCGGCCCTTCGTGGTCGCGGCGACGCCGGGCCGGACCCGGTCGGACACCTCGGCGACGGCCTCGAAGGAGCCGCGATCATTGCGAACGGTGACCGGATCGCCGTCCGCGATGCCGCGCGCCGCCGCGTCCCCGGGATGGAGCGTGACGGTCGGTTCGCCTGCGCGCCTGCGTAATTCGGGATCGATGCCGAAGCTGGTGTTCAGGAAGTAGTGCGACGCCGCGGAGATCAGCACCAGTCCGTCGCCCGGATCGGCGGGTGGGGTGTACCCGGCCAGCGGATCGTGGCCGGCCCGCGCCGCGCGGTCCGACAGGAACCGGAGCTTGTCCACCGGCACCGGGCGCGGATCGATCCTCAGGAAGCCGTCCGCGCGCAGCCGGTCGACGTCGTACTGTCTCAACAGCTGGTTCGCCAGGTCCTCATCCGACTCGTACAGCGCCGGTTCGGTCAGCCCCAGCCGCCGGGCCAGCCGGCGGAAGGTCTCGGTGGTGGGCAGGCATTCACCGGGCGGGGTCACTGCCGGTTCGTTCCAGACCAGATAGAGATTGCCGTACGCGGCCAGCACATCGAGGTGCTCGGGCTGCATGGTGGCCGGGAGGACGATATCGGCGTAGTCGACCGTGTCGGTCGGAAAGTGTTCCAGGACAACGGTGAACAGATCCTCGCGGGACAGGCCCTCGATCACCCGGCGCTGATCGGGATTGGAGCCCACCGGATTCGCCGCGATCACGAACAGCGCCTTGACCGGCGGCCCGTCGGCATTCAGCAGCACCTCGCCCATGCGGGTCATGGACAGCGTCCGCACCGGATGCGGCAGCAGATCGAATCGCATCAGCGCGGGGGTGTCGAGCCGGAAGTGCCCGCTGGTCGAATAGTGCAGTCCGCCACCGGGAATCGCCCAGTCGCCGGTGACGCCGGGCAGGCAGGCCAGGGTGCGCAGCGCCATCCCGCCGCCCGCGTGCCGCTGCATTCCCTGCGCGGCGCGAATGGCCGTGGGCCGGGTGCGGGCGATGCGTTCGCCCAGAGCCACTATGCGTTCCACCGGCAGCCCGGTGATCTCGGCGACCCGCTCCGGCGGGTACTGCGCGATGCGCTCGCGGAATTCGGGCCAGCCCTCGGTGCGGGTTTCCAGGAACTCGGTGTCCTCGGCCCCCAGCCCGACGATGACGTGCATGAGCCCCAGCGCCAGCGCCGCGTCGGTGCCGGGCAGCGGGGCGAGGTGTTCGTCACAGCGTTCGGCGGTGCGGGTGCGCACCGGGTCGATGGCCACCGTGTACGCGCCGCTGTCCTGGATGAACTTCCAGACATGATGGCCGGAGCTGAGCGGATTGGTGCCCCACAGCAGGATCAGCCGCGACTGCGCCAGCTGCTCCGGGTCCATGCCGCCCGCGGTGCCCAGGGTGTAGTTCAGACCCGTGCTGCCCGCGACGGAGCAGATGGTCGCGTCGTGCAGGGAGGCGCCGAGCGCATTGAAGAACCGCCGGCCGGAGAAGCCCTCCAGTCCTTGGATGTAGCCGAGGCTGCCGGTGCCGTGGAAGGGCCAGACGGCCTCGCCGCCGTACTCGGCGATGATGCCGGTGAGCCGGTTGGCGATCTCGTCGAGCGCCTCGTCCCAGGTGATCGGTTCGAAGCGGCCCTCGCCCTTGCGGCCGACCCGGCGCAGTGGCCGGGTGAGGCGCTCGGGGGAGTGGACCTGGTCGAGGTAGCGGTTCACCTTCACGCACAGCGCGCCCCGGGTGACCGGGTGCTCGCGGTTGCCGCGCAGGCCGGTCGCCCGGCCGTCCTGCACGTCCACCACCCAGGAGCAGGCGTCCGGGCAGTCGAGTGGGCATGCTCCGAGAACCTTCACCCGATCGATCGTAGGCAGGTCCGCGCGGGCGCGCGAAAGGCGAGCGTACGGCCGGTTTCCGGGCGCGACACGCCTATGCCGTCATGTGACGACACGCTGTCGAGCTGGGGTACTCTCGGCGCGCGGCTAATCAGCCGCAACAGGAGTGCGGGGGCGGAAGTGCGCGGTGGAATGGGAGATTCATGATCACCCCCGGCCGAGGTCTCGTCGGTGTCGTCTCGGGATGTGCGGCCCTGCTGACCGGATGCGCCCACGCCGGCCACACCGATGCCGCGCACGTACACCAGGCGAACAGCGAGATGGCCGCCAGCGACTCGGGCGAGATGCAGCGCAGCGCCTTCGTCACCGCCTGCGCGGGGACCTCGGCGGGCTGGCAGGCGACGGCGGTGGTGAGCAACCGGGATGTGGTGGAGCACCGGTATCTGGTAGTGATCAGTTTCATGTCGCCGGAATCCACCGATCTGGAACGGACACGCACCGAGGTGCTGGTGGCGCCGGGCTCGACGCAGGACTTCACCACGGAGACGCGGCTGAATCCGGTGTCACGGCCACAGACCGTCCGGTGTGTGCTGCGCGGGGTCGAGCAACTCTGACCGATGCTCGCGAATCGGGCGGCCGGGCGGTCGCGCTGCCTCGAAAGTTGCGCGGGGACAGGGGCGGACGCTTAGGATCACGAGCGCCGGCCATGCTCTGTGGGCCGCACCAGTAGAAATAGCTGACGGTTCACTGGCTCTCGGGCGGTGACCATGTGCGTTCTCCGGATGTGGATTTGTCGGTGCCATGGTGCATGCTCTTGGCACGCAGATGTCCGCCCCGTCCGCCCGGAGTGCCCCATGTCGACCCGTACCAAGCCACAGCCCTTGTCGGATACCGAAATTCGGCAGATCGCCGCGGAAATCGACGCGGGCCGGCCACCGATGGTGTGGTTCACCGCGGTGGCGGTCGGCGTCCCGGAAGGCCGTTCCGGAAAGGTGATGTCCCTCGGGGATCCGTCCGAGGGGGATTTCCTGCAGGTGAAGCCGACGGGTTCGAAGGATGTATTGTCCTTCGGTCCCACCGAGGTGACCCTGACCAAACCGGCCCGGCAGAACCCGGCCAAACCGGCCGGAGCTCAACCGAAAACGGCAACCAGGAAGGAACCCACCGTGACGATGTCGTCTCCCGTGACGATGCCGGCCAGCGCGCCGAACGCTTCGCCCGCTCCGGAAGCCAAGGTCGAGACCCCGCCGCCGGCTGCGGAATCCGCGCCCGAGGCCAAGGCCAAGCCCGCCGCGTCGCGTCCGGCCCGCAATGCCGCCAACAGCGCCGCCGCCAAGAAGCCGAAGGCTCCCGAGGTGACGGTCACCCTCAGCGGCACCGCCGAGGGGGAGTGGACCCTGGACGTCGTGAACGGCAAGAAGCGCACCATCAAGGGCCTGGCCGTCACGAGTTCCGCTGTGGCCCAGGCCGCCAAGATTCTCCACCCCGAATTCGCCGAGGTCGTCGACTCCATCCACGAGTCGGTCCGCGCCGCCCAGCATGCCAAGGTCGCGCAGCTGCAGGCCGAACTCGAATCGGCCCGTCGGCTACTCGAAGACCTGGCCTGACGAGATTCCACCCGGGTAACTCCGGCGCGAGGACCGGTGGCCCAACCCTTTTCGTGCAGGGCTGGGCCGCTTCCGGGTCACATCGCGGATTCGCGTTGCCAGGTGCGAGGACCGGATTCGGGACGGCTGCGGCGCAGGTCGTCGTGGAAGATGTAGCCGAGGGAGTATTCCTTGGCGTGGTACATGGCCGAATCCGCCTCGCGCAGTAGCTCGTAGACGGTGGTCTCGGTCTCTCGTGGCTTGGTGCAGGCGATTCCGATACTGGCCGCTATTCGCACCTCGGCCGCGCTCAGCTCGAACGGTTCCCCCAGGGTGGCCAGCAGCCGCTCCGCCAGCTGGCGGGCCTGCTGCTGCGCGAGCGGGGCGAGCACCACGAATTCATCACCGCCGTAGCGGGCGGCCGCGTCATCGCGGCGGATCACACGGCGAATGCGGGCGGCGGCATTGGCGATGAGCTCGTCACCCACCGCATGGCCGTAGTTGTCGTTGACCCGCTTGAAGCCGTCGAGGTCGATGAACAGCAGGGCCAAAGGCTGTCCGGCCCAACGCTCCCGATTACGATGCAGCGCCCGCAACAGGGCGGCGCGGTTCAGGAGTCCGGTGAGCATGTCGTGGTCTGCCTGATACTGCGCGCGCCGTTCGCTGCGGGCGCTGCGTTCGATGGCGCGTTCACTGCGTAGTAGTACGCCCGCTAGTAGTAGGGCGAAGAGCGAGGACACCACCACGCGGTCGAGTGTGTCGAGGCTGGAGCCCACCACCGGCACCAGCGAGGCCACGATCATGACGATGGCGATGATGCTGGCCCGCTGCCGGGACCTGTGCGGATGGATGTCGCGCGGCTCGCCCAGGACCACCATGCTCGGGTGCAGGGCGGCCGCGCCGATCAGCGTGAAGCCCAGTTGCAGTGGCAGCAGCTGGATCTGGCGGCCGAAGACCGCCGAGCCCGCGGTCTCCAGGTTGTAGGCCAGGTCACCGGCCAGGATCACCAGCATGGCCAGGTGCACCAGCCGCAGCGAGGTTTCCGAGCGCGCCGAGGTGATCACCGAGTGCACGATCACGGTGAGCAGCAGGGCGTCCACGATCGGATCCGCGACCGAGGTGATGGTCGTGAAGTAGGTGTGGTGCGTCATGTGCAGCACCGGTGAGATGAGGAACGTCCACGACAGCAGCAGCGCGCCCAGGCCGATCAGCCCGGAGTCCAGCAGCAGATCGTGATCGGTGCTGTTCTGCCGCGGGCGCAGCCACAGCACCGCGGCCACGCCGACGCAGCAGTACCCGCTGAGGGTGAAGAGATCGTCGAAGGGGTGGCGCTGCGATTCGGAGATGTGGCGCAGCCCGGTGCCGATGGCGAATTGCACGGCGGACGCCGACAGCAGATACCAGGGCAGGGGATGGCGGGGGTGGTACCTGCGTACACCGAGCCCGATCATGGTGAGGCTGATGGCCACCGACACGAACAGGGTGCCCAGGGCCACCGCGCGGGTATTGACCACCATGGGCAGTCCGAGAATGAGTACGCCACCGACGAACAATACGGTGCGCCAGCAGATTTTGAAGCGCGGACCAGACCGTTCGGCCGGTTGTGCGTCCGTTCCCACCAGCCCCCCTTGTCCGAGCAGTACTCGAAAAGACACCGCCGATCATCAACCGAATGTTGCGGTACGAGCATAGGTCCCGCGCAGCGGTGGCAGAGTGCCCGGTAGAGAAAAGGCGCTGCCACTATCTGGGCAACCGATCCGATCATGACATGAAAACGGCCGCTCCGGAGCGGAGTTCGGCGAACCCGCAGGATCACTTTTCGCGAGACTCGTTATGCTCCCCAGCGAATCGAACCGTACGGCCTGCGCGAACCTGTGAACAGGAGCCGGAAGTGGAAACGACGGCGGGACGCTGGTGGGCCCCGGGCCGGGTGAATCTCATCGGCGAGCACACCGATTACAACGACGGCTACGTGCTCCCGATGGCCCTGCCACTGGGTGTGACCTGCACCGCGGCGGCCGGACCGCGTGGTGTGGTGCGGCTGAGATCCCGGCAGGCGCCCGATGACCCCGTCGACACCAGCACGGCCGCCCTCGCCGCCGGCGGCTGGTCCGAATTCCCCGCCTGGTCGCGCTACCCCCTCGGCGTCATCCGGGAATTCGAGCGCCGCGGCCACGAGGTGCCGGGCGTCCACCTCGACCTCGACGGCAGCGTCCCGATCGGCGCGGGCCTGTCCTCCTCGGCGGCCCTGTCCTGCTCGGTCGCCATCGCCCTGCGGGACCTGTTCGCCCCCGCCATCACCGACACCGAGCTCATCGACATCGCCCGCACCGCCGAAAACGTCTACGCCGGCGTCCCCACCGGCACCCTCGACCAGTCCGCTGCTCTCCTGTGCACCGCAGGCCACCTCCTCTTCCTCGACACCCGCACCGGAGCCACCGAGCAGATCCCCTTCGACCTGGCCGCCTTCGGCCTGACGCTGCTCATCATCGACACCGGCACCCCCCACCGCCTGGTGGACAGCGACTACGCCGCCCGCCGCGCCGAATGTGCCGCCGCCGCAGCCCAACTGGACGCCCCCACCCTCCGCGACATCCCCTTCGCCGCCGAAGCCGACCGCCTCACCGACCCCGTCCTCCGCCGCCGCGCCCGCCATGTGATCACCGAAAACGCCCGCGTCCTGCAAATAGCCGAACAATTGCGCACCGGCGCCGACCCCCGCGCCATAGCCCCTCTCCTCACCGCCGCTCATCAATCCCTCCGCGAGGACTTCGAAGTCTCCGCCCCACCCTTGAACACCGCCGTCGACGCGGCCCTCGCCGCCGGCGCACACGGCGCCCGCATGACCGGTGCCGGCTTCGGTGGCAGCATCCTCGCCCTCGCCGACCGCGACGACACTCCCGACATCGTCACCGCCATTCGAGAATCCTTCGCCACCAAGGGATTCCCCCCACCCCACGACTACACGGTGACCCCCTCGGCCGGCGCCCACCGCCTTGCCTGACTCGACGTCGTGAAAGAGGCCGACCGCGCTGTACATCCAACTCGTCGTCAGAGGCTGTCCGCCGTAAAAGGATCCACGTGCGGCCGGACTCGAGCGGTAGCGCTCCGCCGAGCAACGCGCTGGTCGTCGAGGCCGCGAAACTGTAGTGCGTGTGGGTCATTCGCCCGGCCTCGGTCAGTTCGGCGGTATGACAGCAGTGAACAGAGACCGTTGGTGTGCTGCTGTCGTCCGGGCAGGTGTAAATGGTGACGGGACACCCGTTTTTCGGTCGTAACCACGGTGCCGCCGGCCGATCGTGGAGTTGTGGATCGGCCGGCGGCAACGGGTTTCGGGTTACTTCGCGGGTGTGATCGAGGGCTGGGTGATGGTTGTGAAGTACTGGACTGCGGCGGCGATGGCTACCGGGGCGGTTACGAACAGCTGGCCGGCGATGGTGCCGACGAAGCCGACGGCGCCTGCGCCGATGAGGCAGCCGGTGCCGGCTGCGCCGAGGAGCGGGACGAACATGGCGGCGAGGACGCCTGCGGAGCCGAGGGTGACCAGGCCGGCGGCTCCGACGGCGCCGAGCAGGCAGCCGAGAGCCGCGCCGCCGAGGCCGCCGGCCAGGGTGCCGACCGTGGCGCCCATGGAGATGGTGCTGGTCATGCGGCTCCAGGCGGCCTGTTCACGCTCGTAGTCCGACTTCCAGGGGGCGCTGTTGTCGAAGGGCAGCGCGACCGGCTGGTAGACCGCGTGGGCGGTGTCGAACTGCGGGGTGAGCGTGGCGACGCGGTCGTGGATGTCGGCGGCGATCGGGAAAACGAAATCGTCCACCCGGAACGACAATTCGGTGCCCGCGACCGCGGTTCCGTCGGCGGCCTCGATCTTCAGGACGCCGTTGTCCACCACCAGCGACCCGGCATCCGTGCGGATGGTCAGGTCCCTCTCGCCGGTGGTGGCGCTGTAGTTGACGACACCCGCGTCGGACTGGGCGGGTGCGGCGTTCACGGTTCCGGCGGTGACCCCGAGCGCGGTCGTCACGAGGGCAGCGGACACGGCGAACTTGTTGAGCTTCATCAGGTTTCGTCTTTCGTCAGTGCGGGTCAGGGGCCGCACGGATGGCGCGGCTCTGCTATGTGCGTGAGCCGCGAAAGGATGTGACTGGCCGGCGGCACGGCCCGGCGGCCGTGTCGCTCAGCGGTTTTCGTGGACTAGGCGGTGGCGCGCAGGCGGGCTCCCACACCCACCAGCACGTCGATCACCAGGAAGCCCAGCAGCGGAATGCCGATCATGGGCGCGAACCAGCCGACCACCGCGGCGGCCGCTGCCAACGGCGCCAGGACGATCAGCGGGGTCTGCGCCAGTGCCCGGCGCGGGGCCTTGCCCGCGGCGAGCCTCGACTCCTTGGTCGGGCGGCGCCGCCACCACATGAGGTAGCCGCGCACGATCACCGTCACCAGTCCGGCCATGATGACCAGCAGCAACAGCTGATTGGCCAGGCCGAACATCAGGCCCATGTGGAACTGGATGCCCCAGTTGGTGAGCTTGGCCATGAGCGGCCAGTCGGAGTACGGCAGCTTGTCGGTGACATTGCCGGTCGCGCCGTCCACCGCGATGGCATCGCGGGTGTACTGGCCGGGCCGGCGCAGCTCCTGCGCCACGAAGGCCATGCCGTCCTTGGCCGGAATGCTGATCTCCAAGGGCCCGGTCAGGCCGTTGGCCCGGGCGACGCCGTACACGGTGTCGACCAGTGCCGCCTTGTCGGCGGGCGGCACGGCCGCGGCCGCACCGCCACCGTGGTGATCGTGTTCACCGCCCGCGGACATGGCCGGACCGGTCGACCCGGGCAGCTTGGCGCTCACCGCGGGCGTGGTCCAGCTCATCGCCTGCCGCAGCTGGGTGACGTTCTCACCCGCGTACTTCGACCAGGTCATACCGGTGACCGACAGCAGCAGGAGCACCGGCAGGATCCAGACACCCACCACCGCATGCCAATTCAGTGTCCGGGCCCGCGTCCGCGACCGATCCGGCCGCAGCAGCCAGCCGGGCGACCGCTTCTCGCGCCGCGCCCGCACCCGCCGGTACCAGAGCACCAGCCCCGCCAGCGCCACCAGCCACAGCCACGAGGCCGCGATCTCGCTGTAGTAGCGGCCGAACGCGCCCAGGTGCAGATCCTTGTGCAGCTGGTCGATCCAGGTGCGCATGGGCAGCGCGCCCGAGCTGCCGTAGACGACGCTGTCGCCCACCGGCTGCGCGGTCACCGGGTCGACGAACACCGCGCGGCGCTCGGATTCGCCCAGCGACGGATCGCTGAAGAGCACGCGCGTCGTCTCCCCGGCGTGCTGTCCCGGGGCCACCGCCACCAGCGCCAGGTTCGGCTCGGCCGCCTGCCCGGCGGCGACCTGCTCCCGCAACGGCTTGGCCGGGCCGGTCGAGTCGGTGTGCAGCAGGCCGCTGGAGGTGATGGTCTCCAGCGTCGGCGAGATCGCGTACAGCGCACCGGTCACGGCCGCGATCAGGATGAACGGCGCCACGAAGACGCCGGCATAGAAGTGCAGTCGCAGCATGAGCGCCTGAAAGGCATTGCCCGCGCCACGTTTCGGGGGCCGGCCGGACGGCGGCGGCTCCGTCGTCCGGGTAGGGGAGGGCGGCGGTGTCGTATCGACACCGCTGTCAGTGATTGTCACCAGCGATCTTTCGGGTTCGAGGGAACGCCCGGGACACGCGGTACAGGGAGCGAACACGTCGAGGCGACGCATGTCAGGGCACACCATGACCCCCTCATGGTGCGCACGCGACTGCCACCGCGTGCGCACAGCGGTCATGGGAAGCCCGGACGCGCATGACGCCACCGCGACGGACGCGGGCGCACAGCGAAGTCACACGGACGCGAAAGTCCGTGTGCCCGGGTGTGAAAAGAAGGGAATCAGCCTCGAACCAGCGCGGGTGGTCCGCGAGTGCGGAAGACGTCGGCCGCGAAGATACGCAGCACGACGAGATCCCGGTGCGCGATGGGCAGCAGCGGCGGCCCGATGTGCACCGGTAGTGAAATAGGTAGCGGCAGCGCCCAGGACAGCACCGTGGTGCCGATCCGATAGGCCGCCTCCGCACCGAGGATGACGACGGCCGCTGCGCACGCTGCCACGATGTGCGCGGCCAGCATGGCCGGACTCCACATCGAGGCATTGTGGTGGTGATGGTGCATGCTGCCCGGCGAGCCCCACATCATGCTGAAGTGACCCAGGAATTGCCCGCCGATCAGCGCGACCACCAGCCCGAGGGCCGTGGTGCGCAGCGTGTGCACGCTCGCCACCACCGCGCCGACCGCGGCCGAGGCGGCGACCAGCAGCGTCAGCGGACCGGACTCCAGGGGCGCGGCCCCCGAGATCCAGCCGTGCGCGGCCACCGCGAGCGCCCCGGATACCGAACCGGCCGCCCCACCGCGCAATACCGCAGCATCGCTGCGGGAATGCGCTGTAGAGCGGCCGGATTCGATGTTCACGCGCTGATAATAGCCAGGCCTGATCTCGACCCTATCCGTACCCTGCCGTTGACCGGCGGGGCGCTAACGGCTTTGGCTAATTCTCCGTGACTTCCATCTCGATCAGCGGCTTGCGCAGCAGCTTCCCGGTGGCATTGCGCGGCAGTTCATCGAGGAAGATCACCTCGCGCGGCACCTTGTAGCGCGCCAGGTTCTCCTTCACGTAGTCCTTGATCTCCTGCACGTCCCGCTTGGAGTCGGGCCCCGGAACCACGATGGCGCGCAGGCGCTTTCCGAAGTCGCGGTCGTCGACGCCGACCACCGCCGCCTCCAGGATGTCGTGGCGGTTGGACAGCAGGTTCTCGACCTCCTGCGGGAAGACGTTCTCGCCGCCGGAGACGATCATGTCGTCGTCGCGGCCGTCGATGAACAGCAGCCCGTCGGTGTCGAAGTGGCCGACGTCGCCGGAGGACATGAGGCCGTCCACGTATTCCTTGGTGCGGCCGTCGGTGTACTGCTTGAAGGAGTGCCCGTTCTCGATGAAGATCGTGCCGGTCACGTTGGGCGCGGAGATGCGCTTGCGGTTCTCGTCGTAGAGCGCGATGCGAATGCCGACCGGCGCCTTGCCCGCGGTGGTCGGGGCCTTGCGCAGTTCCGACGGGGTGGCCACGGTCATGACCGCGCACTCGGTGGAGCCGTACACGTTGTAGAGGGTCTCGCCGAAGTAGTCGAGGGTGCGGGTGACCACGTCCGGCGGGATGGCCGAGCCGGCGGCGAAGACGACCTTCAGGGTCTCCGCCGGGTTGTACTTCGCCAGCGTCTCTTCCGGCAGGTCCAGGATGCGCTGCAGCATGGTCGGGACCACGGTCAGACCCTGTGCGCGGAACTTCTCGATATTGGCCAGCGTGCCCTCGGGATCGAAGCGGCGCTGCTGGAACACCACCCGGTTGCCCAGCGCGATCGACAGCGTGAACTGCGACAGGCCGGTGGCGTGGAAGATCGGGGCGGCCATCACCACGGTGCTGTTGCGCGGCAACGGGATTCGATCCAGGAACTGGGCCGTGATGAACGGGCTGACCTTGTCGCGCGGCGCGCCCTTGGGGGTGCCGGTGGTGCCCGAGGTCAGGATGACCATGCCGCCCGGCTTCTCCGGCGGGGCCAGCGGCGCGGTGGACTGCCCGGCCGCCACCGACTCGATGGTCGGAATCGACGGGTCGGCATTGTCCTGCTCGTCGACCCAGGTCAGGATGCGCGGAATCTCGGCCGGAATGGCCGACATCAGATCGAAGAACTCGCTGTCGTGGAGCAGCGCCTTGACGTTCTCGCGGGCGGCCACATCGGTGAACTGCGGCTTGGCGAAGCCGGTGTTCATCAGCACCGCGCGCACGCCCAGCTTGCCGGCGGCGACCAGGCTCAGCACCATGCCGCGGTGGTCGCGGGCCAGTACGCCGATCACATCGCCGGGGCCCAGGCCCTGGGCGGCGAGGCCGCGCGCGAAGGCATTGGACTGCTGGTCGAGCTGCTCGAAGGTCAGCTCTCCGCGCTCGTCGACAATGGCCGCGGACTTGGGATTGGTGTTGGCCGCGTGCACGACCGCGCCCGCGAACGGACCGAACTTCAGCACATTGAGCGCCGAGCGCACCGCGTGATCGGGGCGCAGCGGATTGAAGAGTCCCCCTCGGACCATGGCATTGACGCTGAGCGCCGTATCGCCGGCCTTGCGTAGAACCGTGCCAGCCGATGGAAGGGCAAGTGACATGGGTACAACCTTCCGCGATCCCCCGCCGGACGAGTCGGCCGACGGACCGCAACATCGAGATCCAGTGCGGTGCTAACCCTAGCAAGCGCAGGCAGCGGGGTGTGGCCGAGGTCTCCGTTACTCGCGGTTACGAATAAACCGCGCAGCTCGTGGTGGGGATCCCAGGATTGCCGCTGGGTCGCGGACGTCATCGGTGCTGTGCCGCCTCTTGACTCGGCGCTGTGCCGCCTGCTGACTCGGTGCTGTGCCGCCTACTGACTCGCGACGGGTGGCTCGTACTCCACGAGGACCCGGCGCAGCAGTTTGCCGGTGGCATTGCGCGGCAGATCGTCGAGGAAGAAGACGTCCCGCGGCACCTTGTAGCGGGCCAGATTGGCCTTCACATAGGTCTTGATCTCCTCGGGCGCGAGCTTCGCGCCGGGCTCGGGAACGATGAACGCGCGCAGGCGCTTACCGAATTCCACATCGTCCACGCCGACCACGGCCGCATCGAATACGTCGGGGCGCTCCAGCAGCAGGTTCTCGACCTCCTGCGGGAAGACGTTCTCGCCGCCGGAGACGATCATGTCGTCATCGCGGCCGTCGATGAACAGCAGTCCGCGATCGTCGAAGTGCCCGACGTCGCCACTGGACATGTACCCGTCGATGACCTCCTTCATCCGCCCGTCGGTGTAGCCCTTGAACGGCGAGCCCGAGCGGATGAAGACGCGGCCCGTCACGTTCTTGGCGAGGACGCGCCGCCCGTCGTCGTCGAAGAGCGCCACCTCGCAGGTGAGCGGCGCCCGTCCCGCCGTCCCCGGTGCGAGGGCCAGATCCTCGGGCCGGGCGACCGAGGCGATCGCGCATTCGGTGGAGCCGTAGAGGTTGTAGAGCACCGGCCCGAACACCTCGGCCGTGCGCACCGACAGCTCCGGCGACAGCGCCGAACCGGCGAGCACGATCCCGGTCAGCGACGAGGTGTCGTACTGCTGGCGAATCTCCTTGTCCAGCTCCACTATTCGATGCAGCATGGTCGGCACCGCCACCAGCATGTCGGCGCGGTGCTCGGCGATCAGGCGCAGCGTCCGCTCGGCGTCGAAGCGGCGCGCCATCACCACCTTGTTGCCGAAGGCGCACGCGGTCAGCCAGGTCGCGAACCCGGTGGAGTGGAAGATGGGGGAGACGATGACCATCGTGCCCTGCTGCGGAAAGTCGATGCGGTCCACCATCTGCACCGTCGACAGCGGTCCGGTGCGTTCGCGCGGGGCGCCCTTGGGCAGGCCGGTGGTGCCCGAGGTGAGGATGATGAAGCCGCCCGGCTGTTTCGGCGCGGGCAGCGGCGTCGGCGCGTTGGCCGCGATGAGCTCGTCCAGAGTTTTTGCGCCGGACGGTATTTCGGTGCCCTCGTCGACCCAGGTCAGTATGCGCGGAAGATCCTCCGGCAGGGCGTCGAGCAGGCCGAGGAATTCGCTGTCGTGCAATACGACTCGCACGTTCTCGCGCTCGCAGACCTGGGCGAACTGCGGTTTGGCGAATCCGGTGTTCATCAGCGCCAGCCGCGCGCCGAGTTTGCCCAGCGCCGCCATGGTCAGCACCAGGCCCCGGTGATCGCGGGCCAGCACGCCCACCACGGTTCCGGGTCTGACGCCATTGCGCTGCAATCCGCGCGCCAGCGCGTTCGACCGCTCGTCCAGCTCCCGGTAGGTGAGCTCACCCCGCTCGTCGGCGAGGGCCGGCCGGTCCCCGAACAGGCGTGCCGCGCGCCGTACCGCGGTCGCCGGCGGCCCGAAAACCCTGGCGTCCCTGAGCAATCGGACCGTCTCCACCGGGTCCGTGGGATCGCTCAACCCCAGCTCCCGCAAACGCCTCAGACCCTTGAGCGCCGCACCGGTGTGCGCCATGCGCTGCCGAGCCGAATGCAGAACCGAGGCCATCCGGACCACCTCCGTTGACGAGCCGTCCACCGCCCGGACCCGACGGCGGTAGCGTCACCGTAACAGCGGTCTGTGACGGCCGTTACACAAATTCGGTCACAACAGACACACGGCAATTCTGAGCGAATGGCCCTACTGTGTTCACCTGTTGATAGCTCGCTCGTAACCCGGGTCGCCCAGGCTGCGGGTTCCCCCTTCCCCGAACCGATGAGGTACCCCCATGGAAATTCTCGCCGCACTCGCCAACATCGTCGCCGCCATGAGCACCGGAAGCGCGTCGCTGGCCGCGCTGTAATCCGGCGCTCACGCGGACAGCCCGCCGACCGATCGGCGGGCTGTTCGCATATCCGGGCTCAGGCCTCGTCGAAGCCGGTGGTCAGGCCCAGGTGGGCGGTGGCGTCCAGCTCAGCGGCGACGATGGCCAGCTTGCCGCGGATGGCGCCGACCGCGTCCGGGCCCAGGGCCAGGCGCAGCGGGGCGTCCGTCTGGCCGACCACCGCGAGGACGGCGGCCGCGGCCTTGCCGGGATCGCCCTGCTGCTGCTGGTCGGAGGCGGGCAGGCCGTCGCGGATGGCGCCCACGGTGCCGGCGTAGTCCGGGATGGCGGAACCGATGGTGAGGGCGGCGGGCTTGGCGAAACCGGTTCGGAATTCCCCGGGTTCGACGATCAGCACCTGGATGCCGAGCGGATTCACCTCGGCGGCAAGGGCTTCACTGGCCAGCTCCAGCGCGCCCTTGGCGGCGCTGTAGGCGCCCACGCCCGCGAAGGACAGGAACCCGCCCATGCTGGTCAGCTGGACGACGGCGCCCGCGTGACGCTCGCGCATCTGGGGGAGGACCAGCTGGGTCAGCCGCAGCGGGCCGAAGAACATGACCTCCATGGCGTCCCGCAGATCGGCCTCGGTGGTCTCCTCGATCGCGCCGACGATGCCGTAGCCCGCATTGTTGACCAGGACGTCGATCCGCCCGGCCTCCTTCACCGCCCGCTCGGCGGCGGCCGGGTCGCGCATGTCCAGGGTCACCACCTGCACCCGGTCCGGGTGCGCGGCAACCACGTCCGCCATCGTCTCGGGGCGGCGCACCGCAGCCACCACCTCGTCCCCGGCGGCCAGCACGGCCTGGGTGAAGGCCGCGCCGAAACCGCTATTGGCTCCGGTGATCAGCCAGCGGCGCGGGTCTTCTGTACTCATGTCGATCCTTTGCTGCGAGATCCGGCTATGCCCCGGGTCGGGGTCGATGACCAGCTTGCCCGTCATTGGCCGGGATGTCATGCGCCGGACCGGAATACGGTTCCGCGACTGAGGGTTCGGGCCGATCCGAACTAATTCTCGCGCTGATCGCCGCAGCATCAGAAGATGAGCGACCTCTTCGACTTCTCCGGCCGGCCGGTCTTCACCGCCATGCGAAACCTGCTGGTGGGCTGACGCTTCCGCTGCCCGGCGTTCAGTGTCCGCCCGAGGCGATCTTCTTCGGATCGATGAACGACTGCAGCGGCGACAGATCCGTATAGGTGTCGAGCAACCCGCGTCCCAGCGTGGCATGCGCCTCCACCACCGGATTCGTGGCCCCGTAGTTGTCCGCGTCCGGCGCCTGATCGGCGAAGAACGAGAACACCATCAGCGGCGCCCCCGCCGCATCGAACATGATCCCGGTATCGTGCCGCTTGTCCTCGGACGCACCGTGTTTGGTGGCGAACCGCGCCCGCTCGTCCGAGGACATGTTCCGCCGGATCCCGTCGGTGTATCCCACCGAGGTCCACGTCATGATTCGCAGCACCGCCTGTGTCGACTCCTTCGACAGCAGCGTCCCCGACGCCAGCCGGAACAGCAGGTCGTTGTTCTCCCGAGCGGTCGTATTCCCCAGGTAGAACCGGCTCTCCCCGGGTAACGGCACCACCCGGGTCTCCTTGAAACCCAGCCGATCCAACGTCGCGTTGACCTGTTCCCCCGACACGAACCGCGACAGCAGCCGCACCGCGGTGTTGTCCGAAACCTGCAACATCGTGGTCAGCAGATTCGCCACCGTGAGCTGATCCCCGAACGCCGCCTGGTTCAAATACAGCCCGCTGCCCTCGGCCACCATGTCGGCATCGAGAGTCGTGGTGTCGGACAGCTTGATCCGCCCCGCATCCACCTCACTCATCAGCGCCGTCATCACCGCCAGCTTCTGCACACTGGCCCCCTCGATGACGAAGTCCGCGTCCTCCTCCACCACCGGAACCGGCTTCCCCGATCCCAAATCGCTGACCAGGCAATGCCACCGCCCGCCGGCCACCTTCGTGATCGCCCGATACTGCGCATCGAATGCCGGCCCCACCAGCGGCACCCCCGCCCGCGCCGTCCCCGCCCGCATCATCCCCCCAGCGACAATAGCGCCGGCCCCCAATAGCATCCGCCTACTGAATCCACGCACCGGCGAAACCTATCCGCGTAAATCACATTTCAGCAACTGCAACGCCGATACTCCCAGCTCGAATCAGAGTATGGCTGCGATAGCCCCGGCCGGCCTGCCATTGTCCGCCCGCCGACCGCGACGTCGGCCGTGAACGTGACGGCCGCGCAAACCCGCACGGGCAGCGCCGACTCCATTCCGGTTATCGGCAGCCTGTGGAAGGCGTTCGTAAACCGACCCGGATCGTGGCGTCCGGAACGAGAAAACCGGTGCGGGCCACGAATGCGGCCCGCACCGGTTTTCTCGGGGGACTTGCTACTTCAGCTTGTCGCTCGACAGCCCCAGCACGCGGCGGGCGACGATGAGCTGCTGGATCTGCTGGGTGCCTTCGAAGATGTCGAGGATCTTCGAGTCGCGGGCCCACTTCTCCAGGAGGGTGCGCTGGGAGTAACCCGTGGTGCCGGCGAGTTCGACGGCCTTGAGGGTGACGTCGGTGCCCATGCGGCCGGCTTTGGCCTTGGACATGGAAGCCTCGAGGGAGTTGGGCTTCTTGTTGTCGGCCATCCACGCGGCGCGCAGCGACAGCAGGTAGGCGGCTTCCCAGTCGGCCTCCAGGCGGAGGAATTCCGCGGCGGCGGCGTGCTGGTTGCTGGCCGGCTTGTCGTAGGAGATCTCGATGCCCGCGTCGGTGAGGACGGTGCGGAGCTCCTCGAGGGCGGCGCGACCGACGCCGACGGCCATGCCGGCGACCAGCGGGCGGGTGTTGTCGAACGTCTGCATGACGCCCGCGAAACCCTTCTCCACATTGACTTCCGGCGAGCCCAGGATGTTGTCCTTGGGGATGCGGCAGTCCTCGAGGCGGAGCTCGGCGGTGTCGGAGGCCTTGATGCCCAGCTTGTGCTCGAGGCGGGACACGGTGAGGCCCTTGGCATCCCGCGGCACCACGAACGACTTGATGGCCGCGCGGCCCAGCGACTTGTCGACGGTCGCCCACACGACGATGTGGGTGGCGCGTGAACCGGCGGTCACGAAGATCTTGGTGCCGTTGAGCACCCACTCGTCGCCGTCGAGCACCGCGGTGGTGGACACGGCCGCGGAGTCGGAACCGAAGGACGGCTCGGTGATGGCCATGGCGGCCCATACCTTGCCGAAACGCGACAGCTGCTCATCGGTGGCGACCGCCGCGATGGCGGCGTTGCCGAGGCCCTGGTAGGGGATCGACAGCATGAGGCCGACATCGCCCCACGAGGTCTCCAGCGCGTTCATCAGCGCGGACATATTGCCGCCGTTGGTGTTTCCGAGCAACTCGGTGGCGTGCGCGTCCTTGGACCCAGCGCCCTCGGTCTTCTCGCCGGCCTTGCGGCCACCGGTGGCGCCGGAGACGTCGGCCGAGCCGGAGTCGGACAGGCCCTCGACCATGGCGGCCATGGTGTCCAGCTCGACCGGGTATTCGTGCTCGGCCAGGTCGTACTTGCGCGACGCGGGACGGAAGATCTCCTGCGCGACCTGGTGGGCCTGGTTGGCGCTGGCCCGCAGCTTCTTGGGGAGTTCGAGATTGATCATGAGGTGTCTCTCCGTTGAGAAGTCGGGTCAGATGAGGACGATGCCTTCGGCCACGCCGACGCCGCGCAGATCGCGGTACCAGCGCTCGACCGGGTGCTCCTTGGTGAAACCGTGGCCGCCGAGCAGCTGCACGCCGTCGAGCCCGATCTGCATGCCCTTGTCGGTGGCCAGCTTCTTGGCCAGCGCGGCCTCACGGGCGAAGGACAGCCCCTGCTCAGCGCGCGACGCACCCCGCAGCGTCACGAGCCGAAGACCGTCCAGCTCGATCGCCATATTGGCGACCATGAACGCGACCGCCTGGCGGTGCGCGATCGGCTCACCGAACGCCTCACGCTCCTTCACGTACGGAATCACGTAGTCCAGCACGGCCTGACCGGTGCCGATGGCCAGCGAGGCCCAGCCCAGCCGGGCCAGCCGCACGGCGTCGGCGTACTCCTCGGCGCGCTGTGCGCCCTCCGAGTCGCCCAGCAGGGCGGTGGCGGGCACGGCCACATTGTTCAGCACCAGCCGGCCCAGGCCCGCGGCGCGCATACCCATGCTCGGGTCCGCCTCGATCACCACACCGTCGGTATCGGACTCCACGATGAAGAAGGTGGGGCGGCCGTCCAGCTCGGCGGCGACGATGAACAGCTCGGCGTCAGCCGCGGCCGGGACCAGGGTCTTCGCGCCGTTGAGGCGGAAACCGCTGGGAGAGCGGGTGGCCTTGGTCCGCAGCGCGAACGGATCGAACAGGGCCTGCGGCTCGGCGACGACGACCGAGGCCTGCGGCACGTTCTCACCCGTGAAGGCGCCCAGGTAGGTCTGCTGCTGCGCGTCGGTACCCCACTGCGACAGCGCGATCGCGACACCGCTCGGCGCCAGGATCGGCAGCGCCAGGCCCATGTCGCCGTACGAAAGCGCCTCGGCCACCAGCGAATTGGTGACCGCGCCCCGCTCGGACGCCGCGCCCTCGAGCTCCTCGGGCACGTTGATCAGGGTGATGCCCAGCTCGGCGGCACGCTCGAGCAGGTCGCGCGGGGCCTTGGCGGAATTGTCGGCCTCGTACGCGGCCGGGCGCAGGATCTCGCCGGCGAAGTCGCGCACCGTCTCGACGATCATCTGCTGCTCGTCGGTCGGGGTGAGGTCGAAGTAGTCCTTCTTGCGAGACTCGTTGGCGGGCAGCCGCTTCGGAGCGCCACCGCCGGCGACCTTCTCGAACACCCGGGTCGCCGCGCCCAGGGTGCGGAACCCGGTCTTGGTGCCCTCGTAGGTGATTCGTTCGATCGGCTTGCGCAGCTTGTACTTCTCCGCCAGCTCCGATCCCGTGATGGTCGTCATGACCCGCATCGCCGCGCCCATCCAGTCTCGTTTGACCGGGTTGAGGCCAACGGCGGAGGTATCCCGCTTCGTTGCGGTGTCTCGAGTGCTCATAATCACCAGTTTTCTATCGAGGAGGTGGGTGATCCTGCCCAGCAATCTTACTCCTGAGTAAGACTATCTTACTTCAGAGTAAGAACTGGCGTCGAGGATTGTCGAATCGGCAGGTCAGGGCGGTCGTTCGAACTTACCGACCGGTATCACTCGGATCTAGTGAAACAAATACGCTTCAGACGTGCCCGAGGTGGGCTAGGGTGTCGGCGCATAACCCGCTCCTGATGGAGGTTCGTACATATGAAGATTGCGCTCGGAACGGCGGGCATCATTGCCGCCGGTCTCTTCCTCGCCGCCCCCAACGCCAGCGCCGACGTGCAGCTGCAGCCGGTCGATGTGGGCATCAGCGGTTCCGGTGTCGGCCTGGGTACCGGATCCGGCGGCACGGGTGGCTGCATCAGCGGTGTCGGCACCGAGATCGGACTCGGTTCGGTCGGTGTTGGCTCCGCTGCCCCCGGCGGCCCGTTCCTCGACCTCGGCTCGGTCTGCGTACCGCTCGGCTGAGAGACAACGGCGTAGCGACGCTGGATAGCTGAGCGTAGCAACGCGCCCGGTGGCGGGACCGCAGCCCGCGCCGGGTACCCCCGGCACCGGTGGCCCGGCCGCCCCGGAGATGCGACGATGCGGGGGATGCGCGAACGGCCGGTCAACGCCTCGGGTGGCGAAACGTACTGGATAGCCGGAATTTTCGCGGTGCTGCTCACCGCGCTCTCCGGACGGTACGGGTACCACCGCGATGAGCTCTACTTTCTGGCCGCGGGAAGGCGATTGGACTGGGGCTATCCCGATCAGCCGCCGCTGGTGCCACTGCTGGCCCGTGCGATGTCGGCCATCGATCCGAATTCCCTACTGCTGCTGCGTCTTCCGGCGACGCTGGCGGCCACCACCGTGGTGATCTGCGCCGGACTCGCCGCCCGCGAACTCGGCGGCGGCCGGGCGGCGCAGGCGGTAGCCGCCGGGACCATGGCGTCGGCGGCCGTGGTGGCCGGGGCCGGGCACACGCTCAGTACGGCGGACATCGATCTCGCGGTGTGGTCGGTACTGATGCTGCTGGTCCTGCATCTCCTGCGGCCGGATGCCGACCCGCGATGGTGGCTCGCGATCGGCGCGCTGGCCGGAATCGGGGTGCAGAACAAGGCCCTGATCGTCGTTCCCCTTGCCGCGCTGGCCTTCTCACTGCTTGTGGTCGGACCGCGAGAAGTGTTTGCCACCAGGTATTTCCCGCTCGCCCTCGGTATCGCGGCGGTGATCAGCGCGCCCTACGTGGTGTGGCAGGCGCGCAACGGCTGGCCGCAGTGGGCGCTGAGCCGGGCCATCGCGGGCGGCTCCTCGGGCAGCTCGAATTCGCGAATCGGGTTCGTGCTCCTGCAATTCGGTCTGATCGGCGTCCTGCTGGTGCCCCTGTGGGCGTTCGGCCTGTGGTGGCTGTGGCGGCGCTACCGGGCCTTCGCCGTCGCCTACGCGATGCTGTTCGTCGGCTACCTGGCCATGGTCGGCAAGGCGTACTACCTCGGCGGGATGTATCCGCTGCTGGTGGCCGCGGGCGCCGCCGGACTGGAGCCGCGGCTGAGCGGGCATCGGATACGGCTTGCCGCACTGACTTTCGTCATCGCCTTGAACGCGGTGTTCTCGGCGGTGGTCTTCCTGCCCGTGCTCCCGATGTCCGCCCTCCGGGACCCGTCGGCTCTGCTCGCGATCAACAAGGAGGCGGGGGAGACCGTCGGCTGGCCGCAATTCACCGCGCAGATCGCCGATGTCCGAGCGCATTCCGCGCCCGACGCCGACCTCCTCACCGCCAACTACGGTGAGGCCGCCGCCCTCGAACACTTCGGCGGACGCTACCACCTGCCGACCCCGCACAGCGTGCACAACGCGTACTGGTGGTGGGGCCCGCCGCCGGGCGCGCACGAGGTGCTCGTCCTCGGCATGCCCGCCGACCGGGTGAGCCGCTTCTGCGTGGACCCGGAACCATTGGGGCACTTGAACAATGGCCTGAACATCCGCAATCTCGAGCAGGGGCGCGCGATCATCCTGTGCCGCACACCCCGCCGCCCCTGGTCCGAGATGTGGCCCGCCATGCGGCAACTCGGCTGAGGCCGGACCTCCGGCCCGGATCAGGCCTGCAGGGCCGCCAGCACCTGGTCCTGCAGATGCGAATTGGTCGCCACCGCGCTCCCGCCGTGCGGTCCCGGCTTGCCGTCCAGCGCCGTGAAGGTGCCGCCCGCCTCGCGAATGAGAATGTCCAGCGCCGCCATATCCCACAGCGACAGTTCGGGTTCGGTGACGATGTCGACCGCGCCCTCGGCCAGCAGCGTGTACCCGAAGAAGTCGCCGTACCCGCGCACCCGCCACACCTCGTCGGTGAGCGCGATGAGCTTGGCCCGGCGCCCGATGGCCCGCCAGCCCGACAGACTCGAGATCGCGAGGCTGGCCGCACCCAGCTCGGCGATCGCCGACACCGAGATGGCCCGAGGCTCACCCTGCTCGAAGCTGCTCCACGCGCCGTGACCGGTCGCCGCCCACCAGCGTCGCGCCAGCGCCGGCGCGCTGACCACGCCCACCACCGGTACGCCGTCCTCGAGCAGCGAGATGAGCGAGGCCCACACCGGCACCCCGCGCACGAAGTTCTTGGTCCCGTCGATCGGGTCGATGACCCACTGCCGGCCGCTGAATTCGACATCCCCGCCGAACTCCTCACCGAGCACCAGATCCCCCGGCCGCTCGACGGCCAGGATCTCCCGCAGCGTCCGCTCGACCGCCAGATCCGCATCCGACACCGGCGTCAGATCCGGCTTGGAATCGATCTTCAAATCGAGCGCCCCGAACCGCTCACGGGTGATCCCATCGGCCGCGTCGGCCAGCTTCAGCGCGAGTTCCAGGTCAGCGGAGTATCCGGTCACGCCCCAGCACGTTAGTCCTCCCCCGTTAACAGGTGGTGTCCCACGTCCCCAACACCGAGTGGCACACCGGTGAGGTGAATTGCCCGTTTTCGTGCTCGCCGGCGTGCCACTCGCCCATCACGCGGGGACGGCGGTGCGGGCGGCGGTGAGGGCGGTTGCCCACCAGCGGAGTTGCTCGAGTAGGTGGGTGGCGGAGTCGTCGAACTCGGTGGGATTGGGCAGGGTGCCGTCGGGGGCGAAGTGCAGGAAGTAGCGGGGGAAGGTGACGGTGGAGCGGACGGTGTGGGCGTTGAGTTCGTTGAATACCGTGCGCAGGGACTCGATGGCCAGCAGGCCGCCGGTGCTGCCGCCGTAGCCGACGAATCCGACCGTTTTGCGATCCCACTGCGTGAAGTGCCAATCGATCGCGGTCTTCAGCGAGGCCGGGAAGCTGCGGTTGATATCGGGCGTGACCACCACGAAGGCGTCGGCGTCGGCCAGTCGCTCGGCCAGCTCGGCGGTATTGCCGGGGCGCACCGGGTTCGGGTCCATGAGCGGCGAGACGGCGGGCAGGGCGTGCGGCAGCGGGTAGTCGGCCAGGTCGATGACATCCACCTCGAACCCGCCGTGGGCGCGGGCTCGCTCGGCGAACCAGTTCGCCACCACCGGTCCGAAGCGGCCCTCGCGGACGCTGCCGATGATCACCGCGAGGCGCAGGGGAGTGCTGGTCATTGTGGGTCTCCTTCGAGATTCGCCGCGACCGGTCGGCCGCTCGAGATCAACTCTGCGAGCCCGGCCGGGCGCTAGGGAGGCCACGCTGAGGGTGGTAGTGGCAGGGACACGATAAGAACCGCGCCCGTTGCTAGCGTCGAATACGTGAGTGAGAACGAGCTGGGCCTGTTCCTGCGGCTACGCCGGGAGGCGGTCACGCCCGCCGAAGTGGGCCTGCCGACGGGTCCGCGCCGTCGCACGCCCGGCCTGCGCCGCGCCGAATTGGCCACGCTCGCAGGAGTTTCCGTCGAGTACCTGACCCGGCTGGAGCAGGGCCGCGACCGGCACCCGTCCGCGCCCGTGCTGATCGCGCTGGCCGACGCGCTGCGATTGACCCCGGCGCAACGGGTGCACCTGCTCAATTTCGCCAAGGCCGGGGATCCGAACTTCAACTGCCGCGGCGGTTCCGGGCCCAACCGCCGCATCCGCCCGGCCGTGCAGGCCATGCTGGATCAGCTCGAACCCGCGCCCGCGGCCATCATGAACCGGCTCAGCGAGATCCTCGCGGTGACCGACGGCTACCGTGCCCTGTTCGGCCCGATCGGCCTGCTCGACGGCGGTCTGCCCGGCAGCTACGCCCGCTACGTCCTGTCGGACCCGCGCGCCCGCGACGCCTACCCGGACTGGGAACACAAGGCCGACAAGGTGGTCGCCACCCTCAAGCAGGGCCCCGGCCGCGCCGATCCCCACGTCGATGCCCTCATGGATGAACTGGCCGCCACCGTCGGCCCCGAATTCACCCGCCGCCTCGACACCCTCCCCGGCCTTCCCGACACCAATGGCGTCGGCCGCCTCACCCACCCCGAGGCGGGTCCCCTGCGCCTGGCCTACGAAACCCTGAACCTCTCCGCCGACGACGACCAATTCCTCATGGTCTACCTCCCGGCCGACGCCGCCACCGCCACGGCCCTGGACCGCCTCGTCGGCCGCCGCCCGGGCGGACTGCGCGCCGTCGCCGGGTGATTTGTCGGAATAGCACCTGGTGGCGGGGTCTTGTCCCGTGCGAGAGGTGACAGCTGATTGCGCAACGGTCGGGGTAACTCACCGGGTACGTCCAAAATCGGGTTGGCTCCCAATCCGCCGGCGCGGGTGCCTAAGTGACTACGGCACTTGGCCGTCCGCTGAAGGCTCGGGGAGGCGGGGTAGCCTTGAACATCGTGCATCCTGACGTCTCCGCTGATCTGGCCGAACTCGACACGACTCTGAAGACCATCGAGTCGGTGCTCGACATCGACGAGCTGGCTCGCCGCATCGACGAGCTGGAGCAGCAGGCGGCCGACCCGGAGCTGTGGAACAACCAGGAACACGCGCAGAGCGTGACCAGTCAGCTCTCCCACGCGCAGAGTGAAATGCGCCGGGTGCGCGACCTCCGCCAGCGGCTCGAGGATCTGCCCGTGCTCTACGAGCTCGCCGAGGCGGAAGAAGGTGCGGATCGCACGGCTGCGCTCGCCGACGCCGATTCGGAGCGGGCCAGCCTGCACGCCGATGTCGAGGCCATGGAGGTCCGGACCCTGCTCTCGGGCGAGTACGACAAGCGTGAGGCGCTGGTCAACATTCGCTCCGGCGCGGGCGGCGTGGACGCCGCGGACTGGGCGCAGATGCTCATGCGCATGTACGTGCGCTGGGCCGAGGGCCACAAGTACGCGGTCGAGATCTACGACACCTCGTATGCGGAGGAGGCGGGCATCAAGTCGGCGACCTTCGCGGTCAAGACGCCCTACGCCTACGGCACGCTCTCGGTGGAAATGGGCACGCACCGCTTGGTCCGCATCAGCCCGTTCGACAACCAGGGCCGCCGCCAGACCTCCTTCGCCGAGGTCGAGGTGCTGCCGGTGGTCGAGACCACCGACCACATCGAGATTCCCGAGAACGAGGTCCGGGTCGACGTCTACCGTTCGTCCGGCCCCGGCGGCCAGTCGGTCAACACCACCGACTCCGCGGTCCGCCTCACCCACATCCCGACCGGCATCGTCGTCACCTGTCAGAACGAGAAATCGCAGCTGCAGAACAAGATTTCGGCCATGCGTGTGCTGCAGGCCAAGCTGCTGGAACGCAAGCGCCAGGAAGAACGCGCCCAGATGGACGCGCTCAAGACCAACGAGGGCGCGTCCTGGGGCAACCAGATGCGCTCCTACGTGCTGCACCCGTACCAGATGGTCAAGGATCTCCGCACTGGTTACGAGGTCAACAACCCCTCCGCCGTGCTCGACGGCGACATCGATGCTTTCATCGAATCCGGCATCCGCTGGCGCATGCGGGAGCAGGCGACAAACTAGCCATTGTTGGCGGCTCACTTCGGTGTTCGCGACCCGCCCCGGTCTGGACTGCGGCTTGATTGACCTCCGCCTTGTCGCGGAAGCGGGAGCGAAGCGGAGGAGCGGAGGAGGGAAGACCGGGGTTACGAGGGCCGCGAACCACCGGAGCGAAGCGGAGGCAAAATGGGCACGATTCTCGCCGCGGGCACCGGAGCCGATTTCGGGAACTGGCTACGGTCCAGCGGTCTCGAGATCGTGCTGCTGGTCGTCGGCGCCATGTTGTTCAGTCGCGCCGCGACCTTCGTGCGCGACCGCATCACTCGCAAGATCGACGCCGGCTTCCGCAGCAGCGATTCGCTGGTGCGCTCCGAGGCGGCCAAGCACCGGCATGCGCTGGCGCAGGTCATCACCTGGGTGGTGCTGTCCATCGTCTACTTCCTGGTGTCGCTGGAAGTATTGCGGCGCTTGGGTTTCGAGCTCGGCGGACTGGTCGCCCCGGCCGCGGTGCTCGGCGCCGCCCTGGGTTTCGGGGCGCAGCGGATCGTGCAGGACCTGCTCGCCGGATTCTTCCTGATCACCGAAAGGCAGTACGGCTTCGGCGATGTCGTGCGCATCGCGGTCACTGGCAATTCGACCGAGGCCGAGGGTACGGTCGAGGACGTCACGCTGCGCATCACGACGCTGCGTAGCGCCGACGGCGAAGTGATAACCGTCCCGAACGGTCAGATCGTGAAAGTGACCAACCTGTCGAAGGATTGGGCGCGCGCCGCCATCGACGTGCCCGTTCCCGCCACCGCCGACATCAACAAGGTCAACGAGATCCTGCGCGAGGTGGGGGCCAAGGCCTTCGCCGATCGCAAGCTCAGAGCACTGCTGCTGGACGAGCCGACCGTCATGGGTGTCGAAGATCTCACCGTCAACCAGATGAACATCAAGATGGTCGCCCGGACGCTGCCGGGCAAACAGTTCGAAGTCGGGCGCGAGCTGCGGGTGCGAGTGGCCGCCGCGTTGCGCCGGGAGGGTCTCAGTGTCGGTGCTGATCAATAGAATGCGTAAGTCCACGGCGATCCTGATGGCCGTGTGGGTAGGAACATTCGTTCTGTATGTCTTCGTCAAGCCCGCCCAACACGAGACCGGCAGCACCCCGCCGATCATGAACACCATGCTCAGCAACTATCTGCCGAACTCTCCCGAGCACGCGGGCCGCTGAGCCCGAGTCCGCGCGGTGTAGTCGGCCGCAGTGGCGTGCTGGCTACACTGGCTCCCCGTGATAACCCTGCGCAACGTCACCAAGTCGTATCAGACCTCGACGCGGCCGGCGCTGGACAATATCTCCGTCGATATCGAAAAAGGCGAGTTCGTCTTCGTTATCGGGCCCTCGGGCTCCGGAAAGTCCACGTTCATGCGGCTGCTGCTCAAGGACGAGAAGCCGACCACCGGTGAGGTGTGGGTCGCCGACTTCCGGGTCGACAGGCTGCCCGGGCGCAAGGTTCCCAAACTGCGCCAGCGCATCGGCTGCGTCTTCCAGGATTTCCGGCTACTGCAGCAGAAGACCGTGGAACAGAACGTGGCCTTCGCGCTGGAAGTGATTGGCAAATCACGAGCATTCATCAATCGCTCGGTGCCCGAGGCGCTCGACATGGTCGGTCTCGCCGGCAAGGCCGACCGGCTGCCGGGTGAGCTCTCCGGCGGTGAACAGCAACGGGTGGCGCTCGCGCGCGCCTTCGTGAACCGGCCGCTGGTATTGCTGGCCGACGAACCGACCGGCAACCTCGACCCGGAGACCAGCCAGGACATCATGACGCTGCTCGAACGCATCAACCGGACCGGAACCACGGTCGTCATGGCCACCCACGACAACACCATCGTCGACGCCATGCGCCGGCGCGTGGTCGAACTCGACCGCGGGCGCATCGTGCGCGACGACGAGATGGGCGTGTACGGGGTGGGCCGGTAATGCGCGCGGGATTCCTGTTCAGCGAGGTCTTCACCGGCCTGCGCCGCAATGTCACCATGACCATCGCCATGATCCTCACCACCGCGGTGTCGCTGACCATGCTGGGCGGCGGTCTGCTGGCGGTCCGCATGGCCGACAAGATCCAGGACTACTACGTCCAGCGCGTCGAGATCCGGTTGTATCTCGACGATCAGGTCTCCAAGACCGATCCGGACTGCACCGGGCAGCCGTGCGCCTCGCTGATGGCGGATCTGAAGAAGCACGACTATGTGGCGAACGTGCAGTTCGTCAACAGCCAGGACGCGGTGAAGGAGGTCAAGGAGACCACCTTCAAGGATCAGCCCGGGCTCGCTGACGAGGTGAGCAAGGACGGGCTGCCCTCCTCGTTCCGGGTGAAGCTCGACGATGTCACCCAATACCGGTCCATCTATGACGACTTCTCCAAGCGGCCCGGCGTCATGACCGTGCTCAATGACATGGACATCGTGGATCGGCTGGTCAGCTTCTTCGTCGGACTGCGCAATGCGGCCTTCGGTTTGGCGGCGCTGCAGGCGCTGGCCGCGCTGCTGCTGATCGCCAATATGGTTCAGGTGGCGGCGCTGGCCCGCAAGACCGAGGTCGGCATCATGCGGCTGGTCGGTGCGACGCGGTGGTACACGCAGCTGCCGTTCCTGCTGGAGGCGGTGCTGGCCGCGCTGGTGGGGTCGGTGCTGGCGGTGGGCGGTCTGTTCGTCGCGCAACCGCTGGTGATCAACCGGGCGCTGGGGTCGCTGTTCAACGACCAGGTGCTGCCGCGGATCACGGGCGACGACATCGCGGCCGTCGCGATGATCGTCACGCCGATCGGTGTCGGATTCGCCGCTCTCACGGCATATGCCGCGCTCCGGTACTACGTCCGCGAGTGAGTGCCACGCTCTTCCCGAGGCTTGTCAACTCGCAGAGGGTGCGAAGTTCGGGCCATTGGCCCCAACGGCATTCCGGTGTCGGGCGGTGTCCGTAGGATTGCGGGCGTGAGTGCGCCGGAGGTCGAGACCGTAGTCGGAAACCTGGATGACGCCGGAAGTGATCCGGCGCACCAGGTGCTGCGAAAGACGTTCGGGTACGACAGTTTTCGCGGACCGCAGCGGGACATCGTCGACCAGGTGATCGCCGGCGGCGACGCCCTGGTGCTCATGCCCACCGGTGGTGGCAAATCGCTGTGCTATCAGATTCCGGCGCTGGTGCGCCCGGGCGTGGGCGTGGTGATCTCACCACTCATCGCGCTCATGCAGGACCAGGTGGACGCGCTCAATGCCGTCGGCGTGCGCGCCGGATTCCTGAACTCCACCCAGTTCCCCGACGAACGGCGCACGGTCGAGGCGCAATTCGTGGCGGGTGAGCTGGATGTGCTCTACCTCGCACCGGAGCGGCTGCGGCTGGAGTCCACCGCGCAGTTGCTGGATCGGGGCAAGATCTCGGTCTTCGCCATCGACGAGGCGCACTGTGTCTCGCAGTGGGGCCACGACTTCCGGCCCGACTATCTGGGCCTGTCGATGGTGCACGAGCGCTGGCCGGACGTGCCGCGCATCGCGCTCACCGCCACCGCGACCGAGGCCACCCGCAAGGAGATCGCCGAGCGGCTGGACCTCACCCGCGCCAAGCACTTCGTGGCCAGTTTCGACCGGCCCAATATCCAGTACCGGATCGAGGCCAAGAATCGGCCCGAACACCAGCTGCTCGCGTTCATCCAGACCGAGCACGCCGGCGATGCGGGCATCGTCTACTGCCTCTCGCGCAATTCCGTCGAGAAGACCGCGGCCTTCCTGACCGCCAATGGCGTGGAAGCCGTGCCGTACCACGCGGGGCTGGACAATCGCACCCGCGCGGCCAACCAGGCGCGGTTCCTGCGCGAGGACGGGCTCGTGGTGGTCGCCACCATCGCCTTCGGCATGGGCATCGACAAGCCGGACGTGCGCTTCGTCGCACACCTGGATCTGCCCAAGTCGGTCGAGGGCTACTACCAGGAGACCGGCCGTGCCGGGCGTGACGGGCAGCCGTCCACCGCGTGGATGGTGTACGGCCTCAGTGACGTTGTGCAGCAACGGAAGATGATCGACTCCTCCGACGGCGACGCCATGCACCGGCGCCAGCTGCAACTGCACCTGGATGCCATGCTCGCGCTCTGCGAAACCGTGCAGTGCCGCCGCGTCCAGCTGCTGGCCTACTTCGGTCAGCAGGGTGAGCGCTGTGGCAACTGCGACACCTGCCTCAACGCGCCGGAGGCGTGGGACGGCACCGTGCCCGCCCAGAAGGTGCTCTCCACCGTGCTGCGGCTCAAACGCGAACGCGGTCAGAGCTTCGGCGCGGGCCACATCGTGGACATCCTGATCGGCAAGCGCAATCCCAAGGTGGAGCAGCACGCCCACCACGAGCTGAAGGTGTTCGGCATCGGCACCGAGCTGCGCGACATCGAGTGGCGCGGCGTCGTACGTCAGCTGCTGGCCCAGGGTCTGCTCGCCGTGCACGGCGACTACGGTGTGCTCACCCTCACCGACGCCAGCAACCAGGTGCTGTTCGAGAAGCGCCAGGTCATGTTCCGGCGTGAGCCCGAACGCGCCAAGGCTGCCCGAACCGCCAAGCCCGCCAAGGCATCCCGCCTGGCCGCCGGCGACCTGAGCCAGTCCGACACCGACCTGTTCGAAAAGCTCCGCGCCTGGCGTGCGGCCACCGCCAAGGAGCAGGGCGTCCCCGCCTACGTGGTCTTCCACGACGCCACCCTCCGCGAGATCGCCACCCGCAAACCCGCCACCCTGTCCGACCTCGCGGGTATCTCCGGCATCGGGGAGAACAAGCGCGCCAAATACGGTGAGGGCGTGCTGGAAGTGATCGCCGCCGGCGGTTCGGGCACCGAAACATCAAGCTCCGCACCGGCTTCCGGTTCCGCCGTCGCCACGCCGAGCGGCCGGTCGGCGGCCTCGTCCCAGGGATCTCGGTCCGCGGCCTCGAGTGCGAGCCCACAATCGGCGCCCCCTGAGCGGCGCTCCTCGCGGTTCGGCGCCGCGCCGGCCGCTGCGCCGAAACCGAGCCCGGCCACCGTCACCCCCGCCGACGAGATCCCCTGGCCCGACGAAGCGCCACCGGACTTCGACGAGCTCCCGCCCGACTACCAGTGACCGGTGTCCGGAAATGACCTCGCGCACGTCCATTAGCAGGCGATTTGGTTGCTGGGCGGCGGCACGATAAGCTTTCGGAGCTGCCGCGGTCCACGGATCGCAGCGAGCGACCTGGTCCCGTCGTCTAGCGGCCTAGGACGCCGCCCTCTCAAGGCGGTAGCGCGGGTTCAAATCCCGTCGGGACTACTGAGAAAGGCCCTTCAGTGAATACTGAAGGGCCTTTCTGTATTTCGCGTCTCATCCACGCCCGAAAATCATTGGCGTGCACCGCGATACCGTGGCTACCGTGGGTCCCGGTCGTTCGAGGGGTGCCCCGGAATCTCCGGATCGTATTCCCCGTTCGAGAGCGGCCACGTCATTCAGGTTGGCGCAGAACAAATCTGCCGGGGTTCGATTCCCTTCACCGGTACGCCTCGCCCGGTCGGGTGCGGTGCCGTGGCCCTGCGGGCTCCCCGACTTCGGTCGGGGGACGCCCCCGCCGCGGTCCCGTGACCGGGCGAGGCGTGTCCGGTCACGCCGAAACCACTGTGGGGGAAGGAGATACGCATGTTCACGACGGTCATGGAATACAAGACGGTCATGGAATACCAGCGCACGCTGCGATTCGAGGACGGCACCCTGCGGGAGGTTCTCGGCCCCGGCCGGCACCGCTACAACAAGGAGCGCTGCACCCTGGTCACGGTCGATATGCGCCCGCGTCTGCTGCAGGTCGGCGGCCAGGAGCTGCTGACCCGCGACGGTCTGTCGCTGCGCGTCAGCTTCGTCGGCGACTGGGTGGTCACCGATCCGGTGACCTTCACCACCGGAGCCCAGTCCGCGGAGACGGTGCTCTACACGACCGTCCAGGAGGTCGCTCGCGATCTCGTGGCCGCGCACACCCTCGACGAACTGGTCGCCGACCGCACCCGGCTCGGCGCGGGCACCGAGCGCGTGGCGGCCGCCGTCGAACGTCTCGGCATTCGCGTCGAGAGCCTGCGCGCCAAGGACCTCATGCTCCCGGGCGAGCTCCGTAAGGCCGCGCTCGAAACGGTGCTGGCGCGCGAACGTGGCCGCGCCGAACTCGAGCGCGCCCGCGCCGAGGCTGCCGCCCTGCGCTCGCTGGCCAATACCGCGAAGCTCCTGGCGGACAACCCGGTCCTGCTGCGCCTGCGGACCCTGCAGGTCGCGGCCGCTCCGGGTACCAAGGTGGTCCTCGACTCGCGGGAGAATGTCTGAGCAGTACGGGCAGCGAGAGGCACGACACCGCCCCGGCCGGAACATCCCGTTCCGGCCGGGGCCGGTTCAGGCCAGCGCGGTCGTATGGTTCTGCTCCCACACCTGGATGTGCGGCCCGAACTCGCTGAGGAAAGCCTGCACGTGCGGAGTCGAGCCGTGAGCGTCGAGCGCCTGGCGTGAATCCCAGTGCTCGAAGCACAGGAACAGTGACGGGTCGTCCTGGTCGCGGTAGAACTCGTAGGTGTGGCAGCCCGGTTCGGCGAGGGTGGGCGCGGTCAGCGTCAGCATCGCCTGCGCGACCCGGTCGGCTGCCACGGGATCGACCTTGATGCGGATGAAAGCCGTATGCACGGAAGTCCTTTCGAGGAGAGTCGCTGTGAACTGGCTCACGCCAGCAGTGTTCTCATGACTAACACCGGGCCCGCCGGGATGGGCTGGGCGCGTCCCGGCCACCGGAACAAGACGCCGGCCGGCGTGGTTGAACAACGAGGCCCGATTCCGGCACCGTGCGGGTTCGGGCCGGAGCATCCGTAAGCTGGTTGGGCACTCCGGGCAGCGACGGGACGATAGAGGAGACATGAAGGAAAAGGGGCGCAAGGTCATCGCCAGCAACAAGAAGGCGCGGCACAACTACGCGATCCTCGAGACCTACGAGGCCGGGGTCGCGCTGGTCGGTACCGAGGTGAAGAGCCTGCGTGAGGGCAAAGCCTCGCTGGTCGACGCCTACGCCTCCATCGACGACGGCGAGGTGTGGCTGCGCGGCCTGCACGTACCCGAGTACGGGCACGGCACCTGGACCAACCACGCGCCGCGCCGCACCCGAAAGTTGCTGCTGCACCGCCGCGAGATCGACAAGCTGCTCGGCAAGACCAAGGAGTCGAGCCTGACCCTGGTCCCGCTGTCGATGTACTTCTCCGACGGCAAGGTCAAGGTCGAACTGGCCCTCGCCAAGGGCAAGCAGGACTACGACAAGCGCCAGGACCTGGCCCGACGCGACGCCGAACGCGAGGTCACCCGCGAACTCGGCCGCCGCATCAAGGGCATGCGCGGCTGACCCCCGGGACCCCCGGCTGACGGCGCGTTAATGGAATGAACCAAGGTTTGTTCGGTGTTAGGATAGGTAGCCCGGTGAGAGCCGGGTAGTTCATCTGAATCGGTGAACACAGACGGGGCTGAACGGTTTCGACTGCGTACGTTGATTCAGGGGAAGCGTGTCGGTGCAGGCAGGAGACCACCGTATAAGCGTCGCTGTAACCCTATAAGCGCCGATTCTCATCAGCGCGACTACGCTCTCGCTGCCTAAGCAACGAAGCGTGTCTGTCAGCCCGGGTTCGCCCTCGACCCGGTCCCTGGCATCAGCTAGAGGGCTCTACCGTCCGACGCGGTCGCGGCGCCGGACGGGACATCCAACAGCGACTGGGATCGTCATCTCGGCTTGTTCGCGTGACCGAGAGATCCGAGCAGAGGCATAGCGAACTGCACACGGAGAAGCCCTGAAGATGCGGCGGAGGACCCGGGTTCGATTCCCGGCAGCTCCACTGACGGAGGCGAGTGCTCATGGCGAGCACTCGCCTTTTTCGTTCCGCGTGCCTGTGACGGTGCCACGCGTGGTCGCCGTTCGCCGTCTACGAATCCCGGTGGAGGTAGAGGGCGGCGAGCCGGGGGAGTCGCTGCAGCATCTGCTCGTGGTCGGAGAAATCGAACGGCTCGCCCATGTCGGGGAAGTCGAGGTCCTCATCGGTTGCCGTCATCGGCTCGCTGTCCGGGGCGGTGGCCTGGAACTGTTGCCATGCTGCGGTGAAGGTGTCCTCGCCCGTACCTCGTTCGTACGCGGTCATGGCTGCGTAGAGGACGGTTTCGTCGGCTATCGCGTCTTGGTCGTATTCTGCGGCTGCGGCGATCACGACCGGATGGTCGGCCAGGTTGTCGGGGTTGGCGTCTACCTTGGCGGTCCAGTCTTTGCCGAGCGCGATGATGCCGGCGCGGAAGTCTTCGAACCCATCGTCTGAGCAACCGTCGCCGATCAGGTATGCGGCGGCCCACACGTCCCAGCGGTAAAGGGCGTCATGGATATTGAGGAAGTGGTCCTGGTATTCGAGGATTTCATTCGGGGCGAGGTCCGCCAGGTGATCGACCAACGCTTCGGCGAACGGTGCACGGTCGGTGCCGGCGGCGTCGATGATGCGCCAGAACGAATCGCTATTCACGAATGACACTGTGTCAGAGTGGCAACTATGAATGCGAGCATCCGCGGGGTATCGGGTCTGCTGCGTCGGCTGCAGGATGACGGGCAGGACCTCGCGGCCGTACATGCCACGGCTGAAGGCTTCTTGGACCAGCATTATGCCGCGCCGTACGAACTATGCCTGGTCCTGGCGGCATTGGTCGAGTGCTCGGCGGATCTGCTGACTGCCGAGGACATTCGGGATGCGATCACGAGCGATCCTCGGTGGGGCACTGCGGCGGACCGGAGTCGACTCGTGGCACAGCTTCGCGAACTCGCCTCGGATGTGTACTCATCCACGCGGGAGGACGCACTGGCGATCCTGAGTGCCCTCGGAACACCGGGTTGACGCCTGACCGCGCCGGGCCACGACTGCTTCGACCGCAAAGGTCGAGCCGTGCAGCGCTATCCAACTCACGTGAATACGGGCTGAACCGACCACAGGATGACGAACGCGAGCATGCAGATCGCGCTGGTGATGTGGTCGCGAAGAATGAGGCGGGCCAGGCGGGACTGTTCGGGGAGCGGATCCGCGCGGGAGCCCAGCCGGACCGCGTTGGGGACGGTGCGCAGGGCAGCCGGGGCTATCGCCGCGAGCGCCAGTACGAGCGCGAGCAGGGAGGCCCAGAGAGGGTGGTGGCCGCGGAGCAGTTGGAAGACCAGGCCCGCCAACAGGACCACCATGACCAGGGCGATCAGGGTGCTCATCGGGCGGGACGTGGTGGTGGCCCGGCGGTAGTAGGCGGCGATGGAATCGATTACCTCGGTGGGTAATTCGGGTTCCGCGCGGTAACGCAGCACTTGGCTGTCGAAGATCAAATCCATCCAGAGGACGGCCAGCAGGAATCCTCCGCACGCGGTGAGCATGGATGGATGCTAGCGACAGCGAAGGCCCGGTCCACTCGGATCGGGCCTTCGCCGTTCGTTGCTGGATCAGCCGCCCGCTCGGCGGCGGAAGGTGCGTTTGCCGCCTGCCTGAGCGTGGGTGCCGCGCACCTTGGCGGAGTGTTGGGCGGAACCGCCTGTGGAGGCGTGGCCATTCTTTCGGTCGAGTGCTTCCCGGAACTTCCGTTTGGTCGCCTCCTCCGGCGACTCGATAGCATCACCCGCGAGTAGCTCGGCTGGGACTTCTTGTTCGTCGGCCATGGGCCCAGCCTATCGTTGCGTTTCGTCTCTGGCGTGTTGCCGAGCGCGAGCGGATCATGCTCACCATGGCGCTCGGCGAGACCGAGCGCAGATCTTATTGTGTTCGTGGGAGGTTCGGCCCGAACCGGAGGCCACATGAGCAGGATGTATCTGTGCTGTGACATCGATGGCGATGCTCACCTGGTGCCCGACAATGAACTGGTCCAACGGACGTCCGCTTACCTCGTAGCGCTTTGCGACAATGCCGTGCTGCTGGTTCGAGATGGCACCGGGCAGAAGGGGAGATGGGATCTTCCCGGTGGTGGTCTCGAGCCCGGCGAGGAGCGTCTGGATGCTCTCGATCGGGAACTGCTGGAGGAGACGGGACTTCGCCTGGCAGGTGAGCCCGCTTATCTTTGCGAATTCGTCGAATACTTCTATGACCTTCAGTCCCGGCGAGGTTGGGAGTCGACGCGGTGCTATTACGTCGGCGGTGTAGTGGGAACCGTGCGTCCGCACGGCAATGATGTTGATGTTGCTGCCTGCCAATATGTTTCGCTCCCGCTGTCCGCAGCCGAAGTTGGGGCGGTGGCACGGAAGATGACGCAATTGGCGCTTTTGTCTGGTTGATCAGGGAGGTTCCGGGGCGATGCTCGGATTGCGGTGGTGAGCCGGCTCATCGGCTGAACAATTGCCAGTGCAGGGCCCAGGGTACGAATGCCATTGCAGTTGCGAGCAGTAGTAGCGTCTGTCGGCGTAGTGGTGCGTGCATCTGGGCTCGCGCGCGCCATGCCGACAGGGCCAGGATGGCTGCGGTTACGGGGACTGCCAATGCCAGTCCGTGGAGTAGGAGCCAGGGCAGTGGCTGGCCGAGGGTGAAGGCTGTCTGCGGTAGCTTGCCACCTATGGCCAGGATTCCTACGACGTAGATCACGGTGCCCAGGGTGGCCAGCAGTCCGATGGCGGATACTGCTCGAGCTGCCCGGCGTGGTCCGCGACGGGCTTCGGATGGACTGCGTCGCCGTATCATCCGGCCGAGGGCGGCGAGTGGGTAGGTGGCGAAGCCGAGCAGTAGGGCAGCCAGTGCTGCGTACTCGAGACCGGGGTGGGCGCCTGGTGCGCGGCTGGCCGGCTGCCGGGGTGGGGTGGCGGCGCTGGTGGGTGGTGCTTGATCGGCGGCTACCGCGTGGATCCAGTCGGTTATGACGTCGGTGTAGCCGGGGTCGAGTTCACCGAGCGGTTTGCCCTCGAAGAGCTCGCCGCCGACGCTGTCGAAGCCGTTGGTGGTGCGATGGCCGTTGTGGCCGGCATCCGGGATGAAGCGTGTTGTCACCGAGTGATTTCCGGCGACTGCCAGTTCGCGTTGGAAGATCGCCGCGCTCTCGCCGCTCGGCACCTTCACATCGTGGTCACCCCACAGCGCCAACACGGGCACTCGCACTTGCCGCAGAGCGGGCGCCGGGTCGTAGTCCGCTTCCGGGAACGCGCCGAGTCCGTCGACCACAGCAGCGCCGGGGCCGCTCACTGCCTCCGGCAGGTGGCCGGAAACGCCGTTGTGCCGCAGGAGATTCGAGAGATACCAGGTTTGGGTGCGCAAGGGTGTCAGTCCGGACCCGCCGATGGTGACCACGAAATCGACCGTCGACGAGCGGGACGCCGCGAGTGTCGCCACCCAGCCGCCCTCGCTGAACCCCCACAGGCCGACGTGAGCGGCATCCACATCGGGCCGATCGCGCAGCAGTCGCACCCCGGCGAGCGCATCGTCGGCCAGTACCGAGAAGTCCCGGTGGCCGGTCGAGTATCCGACGGTGCGTTTGTCCACAACCAGCGTGGTGATGCCCGCACGCGCGAAAGCTGCGGCCTCGGGATGGTATTCGGCCCGAGGCCCCGGCCCCGATCCGCCGATGAGCACGATCCCCGGATGCGGCCCGGCACCCGTGGGCCGGTAGACCGCACCGTGCAGCGTCACCCCGTCGCTGTCGAAGGCCACCTGCTCCTGCTCGGGATCGGCTGGTCCGGGTTGCGCTTCGGCCTTACCACCACCGATTCCGAAGCACAGCAGGACAAGCATCGCGACCATCATCACTCGCACACCGGAAACATAGGGACGTCAACCACTTCCGGGCATCGCACCACGGTACTGACGCTCCTCATCCCTCGGTACTGGACGGAGCGGGCCTTCTCGTTTCTTCGGGCCGGTAGCGGGCTGACTTCTAGTGGAGAGTTTCCAGGTCGCGGGTGGTGCCGGGCAGCGCCAGATCTTCCAGGGCCTGAGGGGATTGGGGCGGGTAGAACTGGGCGTACCAGCGGCGGAGGGACTTGATGCCCTTCTCGTGGGGGAGGAGGACGGGGCGGGGGCGGTGGATTTTGTGGTCCCAGATGGCCAGTTCTTCGCGGACCTCGCCGAAGGCGACCAGGCGGAGGGCGAGTTTGAGAACTGGGGCGGCGAAGGGGAATCCGGGGCGGCGGCGGATGTAGTAGAGCATGCGGAGTTCGCTGGTGGTGTCGTCGATGGGGGTGGTGAGGGCGACGGCGGTCATGGTGATCAGTGCGCCGGTGGTGCGGACGACCATGACACCGGGGCCGTACATGAAGACGTCGAAGCTGTTGTCGACCGGGTAGCCGAGGACGGGTTTGCAGAAGCGGGTGTGGATTTCGGCGAAGGGGCCGTCGGGGATGAGTTCCTGGACAGGGGGCTCGCTCTGGCCGTGGATGTGGTGGAAGTGGGATTCGTCGACGATGTTCTCGCGCATCTCCTGGATGTGGATGCGCGATTGCAGGACATCGTCGATGGGGCGGGCGAAGGCGCGATCGGTGGCCTCGGGGATCTCGGGCACTTCCCACAGCGGTTCGCCGGCACCGGAATAGACGAAGATCAGCCCGCTGTGCTCGCGCACCGGGAAACCACCCAGCGTCACCCGCGGCGGGCGGGGCGTGAAAGGCGCTGAGGCGCAGGCACCGTCGGCGTCGAAACGCCAGCCGTGGAACGGGCACTCCACCTGCCCGTCCACCACCCGGCCCCCGGCCCCGAGATGGGCGCCGTAATGCGGGCAGTGCGCGTCGCGGACGGTGGCCCGGCCATCGCTGCCCCGGAAGGCGATCAGCGCGCGACCGAAGTAATGCAGATTCACGATCTTTCCGGACCGGAGGTGCTTGCTGCGCAACACCGCATACCAGCCCTCGGGCACCGTCGGCATCGGATAGTGGTCGGCGCGCGGATCGCGCGCCAGCTCGGACAGGCCCGAACGATCACGTCGAAGGAACACGCCGCAAACCCTAACTGGAACCTGTTACAAAACAATGAACGGAACCGTCGGTTTGCTATGAATCGTGTTGGACGGGAACGCAACTCGATTCGTGATCGGCCGGGTACTCGTTATTCCATTGGCGGGCTCAGGGATTCGGGTTGCCGTAGGTGGCGGCGATGTCTTTGGAGCTGGGCCAGCGGTTGTAGGTGGGGGACTGGGGCCAGCCGGTGGGGACGTCTTGCCAGTCTTCCTGGCGGCCGTAGGGGAGGAGGTCGATGAGGGGGAAGGTGTGGGTCAGTTGTTCGACGCCGCGGCCGCTGGTGTGCCAGGTGCGGTAGACGGTGTCGCCGTCGCGGAGGAAGACGTTGACGCCGAAGCCGCCGCCGGGTGGGGCGTCGATGTCCGCGCCGAATGGGCTGTTGGCCGTGGAGTACCAGGACATCTGGTTGCCGACGCGGCGCTTGTAGGCGAGGGCCTCGTCGATCGGGCCCTGGGTGACGATGACGAAGCGGGCGTCGTAGAGGTCCAGGAATTCCAAACGGGTGAACTGCGCTGTGAATCCGGTGCAACCGGGGCATTGCCATTCCGCGCCCGGGAACCACATGTGGCTGTAGATGATCAATTGGGACTTGCCGCCGAATATGTCGGCCAGGCGGACCGGGCCGTCCTCGCCTTCCAGGATGTAGTCGGGCAGTTCGACCATCGGCAGGCGGCGACGCTGGGCGGCGATGGCGTCGAGCTCGCGGGTCGCGGCCTTCTCACGGATACGCAGTGCTTCGAGTTCGGTCCGCCAGGTGTCGATGTCGACGACGGGCGGCAGCGGGTTGGTGCTCACAGGATCCTCCCTCACCGGGTTCACAGAGTGCGTGTTGTAGGCATGGACGCCGCGGGCGCGCAGAACTCATCGGTGCCCCGTCGAATCAGTTGGTGCGATTCGCGTAATCGAGGGGGAGTTTGGCCGGTGGGCAGTCGATGACGGTGTCGTCGTCGGGTTCCCGGGTTTCGAGGTAGGTGATGCGACCGGTGGAGGCGACCAGGGTTTGCGGGTAGGTCGGGCCCTGGTCGCGGTCGGCGATGATCTGCGGGATGTCGTCCTCGTAGTGGCCCACGGTGCTCTCGGGAAAGTCGAGCATCCACTGCGGATAGCAGATCGTCGTATGCACCCGGCGCTCGCGGAGCCAGACGATGAGCACGGTGACCGCCCCGGTCGGCTCCACCCAGGCGATTTTGTACATATCGCCGCTGAGCTGGATCATCTTGGCCGGTTGCGCCGTGGACCAGCGCCCGAACATCGGTCCCATCAGGCAGCGGAAGGCGACAGTCTGCGAATTGCGCACGTACAGGTCGAACTTCCAGCCGTTCTCGTACGCATAGATCAGATGTCGCCCGACGATTCCCGACAGGTCACCGGCCAGGGCCGGTGCGGCTGCGGCATCCTCGGCGCTCATCGCTAACTCCTCTCGGCCGACCTGCGTCAGGACCCGGGCGTCGCGCTCAGCCTATCCGCTGAGCACGGCTTCCCCGATGATCTCCACGGATGTTCCAGATCAGGGCAGAGGCGGCGGGCGGTCGGGCACCAGCAGGGTGGCGATGGCGGCGCCGATGGGGATGGCGTTGTCGGTGTCGGGCTTGGCGGCCGGGCCCAGGGTGGCGTAGACGACGATGGTGGTGTCGGATTTGGTGTCGTAGAGGGCGATGCCGTGGTAGCCGCCGTAGGCGGGGTTCATGAACAGCCAGTCGGCCATGTGGGGCACGCCGAAGGCGAAGTACTTCTGGCCGGTGAGCGGGCCGAGACCGGCGGTGGAGGGGGCCATCATCTGCTGGAACTGGCTGCTGGAGAGCAGTTCTCCCGTGCCGAGGGCCCGGACCCAGCGGCCGACGTCGGTGACGGTGGAATTCATGTTGCCGGAGTGCAGGAAGGCCGTCGGGTTCCAGAAGGTGGCGTCTTCGAAGATCTTTCGCTCGTCGGTGTAGCCGTGCAGGATCGGCTCGTCGATCCGGGCAGTGCGGACCACCGCGGAATGCCGCATGCCGAGCGGTCCCAGGACGTACTGGGAGATCAGGTCCCCCAGCGATTTGCCGCTGGCCAGCTGCAGCACCTCACCCAGGACGACCAGGTCGCTGTGGGCGTAGGCGAAGCTGGTGCCGGGATCGAACAGGGGCGGGCGGGCATTGGCCAGGTCGAACAGCTCCTGGGCGGTCCAGGTGTGAAACGGATTGTCGGCGAAGCGTTTCAGGAAGCCGGGGTCGGTGACGTAGTCGGAGATTCCGGAGGTGCTGTCGGCGAGCATGCGCGGGGTGATCCGGTCGGCGCGCGGGAAGGCCGGCAGCCAGGTGGCGATCGGCTGGTCCATGGACAGGGTGCCGGCCGCGTCCAGATGCCACAGCACGGTGGACAGCATCGGCTCCATGGGCTGGCCCACCCGCAGCTGCATGTCGGTGGTCGCGGGGATGCCCAGCGGCGAGTCGCCCACCGCGCCGATGGCGATCGGCGCCTTACCCCGCCACACCCCGAAAACCGCTGCGGTGAGGTCGAGTTGGGTCAGTTTGGTGCGCACGATATCGGCGATCTGCGCGGCTTCGGGGGAGTTGGTGCCGGAGCTCTGCGTCCCACCGCCCCGATCGGATCCGCAGGCACCGGCGGCCACGGTCAGCACGATCGCCAGGACCACACCCACTCGGCATCGAGTAGACACACCCATCACCGGATCCCTTCATCGAAGAAGACGGCCCGAGCAGCGTGGATGACAATCTACGCCGCCGCTCGGGCCGTCTTCGCCACGGATCACCGGGGTGCCGGGATTTCGCCGGTCGGTCAGGCGACGGGCACCGGGTCGGGGCGGGCGGCTCCCGCCGTCGCGGTGATGCCGGCGGCGAGGAGGGCTGCGAGGGTAAGGATTCCCGCACTCACCAGGTACGTGAGCTGGAAACCCTGGGCCAGGGCCTCGGTGGGGGAGGCGCCGGCGGCCAGCCGGGCCGTGCGGTGATGGAGGGCAATGGTGGTCAGGACGCCGAGTCCCAGGGCCCCGCCCAGTTGCTGGGTGGTGGTGACGAAACCGGAGGCCAGGCCGGTGATATCGGCGTGGGTTTCGCCGACGGCGGCGATGGTGATCGAGACGAACCCCAGGCCCATGCCGAAACCGGCGGTCAGCATGCCGGGAAGGAGGTCCGGGTAGGAGGCGGTCACCGGAATCTGGGCAAGCAGCAGCATGCCGACGGCGCCGGAGGCCATGGCGGCGACCAGGATCGGGCGGACGCCGACCCTGGGGACGAGGCCGGCGGCGGTGGCGAAACCAGCGATGACCAGGGCACAGAACGGGAGCCAGGCCACGCCCGTGCGGAGCGGGGAGAAACGGAGGACCTGCTGGAGGTACAGGGTCAGGAAGAAGAGCATCGACAGGATGGCCGAGCAGAAGAGGATGTTCGCGGTGTTGGCGACGGCGCGGTCGCGGTCCCGGAAGAAGGACAGCGGGATCATCGGGGCCCGGGAACGGCGGGCGCGCAGCAGGAATGCGGTCAGCAGCATCAGGCCCAGGGTGATGCGGGCTGCGGTGGCGAGGCCGGCGGAGTGGCCGCTGTCGATGAGGCCGAGGTCGAAGGCGGCGATCGCGCCGGTGATCAGGGCCGCGCTCAGGCCGTCGAGACGGATGTCGGTGCGGGGCGGGCGATTGTCCGGGAGCAGCCGGTGTACCAGGACCAGTGCCAGGACTCCGACCGGCACATTGATGAGGAAACACCAACGCCACCCGGCATATTCGGTGATGACCCCGGAGAGGACGACACCGAGGGTCGCCGCCAGACCGCCCAGCCCGGCCCAAATGCCCAGGGCGCGATTGCGTTCGCGGGGTTCGGCGAAGAGTCCGGCGACGATGCTCAGGGCGGCGGGGCCGGCGAACGCGCCGCCGATGCCCTGTCCCGCGCGGCTGGCGATGAGCATGGCCGAGTCCTGCGCCAGGCCGGTGGCCAGCGAGGAGAGGCCGAAGACCGTCACGCCGATCAGGAAGACACGCTTGCCGCCGAACAGGTCCGCGGTGCGCCCGCCGACCAGTAGAAAGCCGCCGAACAGCAGCAGGTAGGCATTGATGATCCAGGTCAGGTCGGACTCGGACATGTGCAGGTGCCGCTGGATGGTGGGCAGTGCGACGTTCACGACCGTGTCGTCGAGGTTGAGCATCATCTGGACCGAGCAGAGCAGGCTCAGGGTGAGGTAGCGGAGGGTGGCTCGGCTCGCCACGGGAGGTGCGGTTGTCATGACTCTCCATTTATTGGTGGTGTACCACTAATAAATGAGAGTGTGCGACCGAAACTGTTGGTGGTCAACCACTAATTTCTCGGCGCGCGCCGGTAGAGTGGGCGAGTGACCGATGAGCAGCGCCAGCCCACCACCGCCGAACTGGTCGATGTGCTGCAGCGCGCCGTCGCACTGGTCCGAAACCACTTCGCGGTCACCACGGCCCGGCTCGGCGTCACTCCGGTGCAGGCCAAGGCGCTGGGGCACCTCGCCGAACCACTGACTCTCAAGGAGCTGTCCGCCCGGCTCGGGGCGGACCTGTCCAATACGGCCACCTCGATCGACCGGCTCGAGTCACAGGGCTTGGTGCAGAAGCAGATTCATCCAACCGACCGCCGCGCCCGCCTGGTCACGCTGACCGCGGCCGGGGAGGCGCTCCGCACCCAGCTCGATGAACAGGTCTTCGGGGCGGTACCGGCGCTGGCCGTGCTGGACGCGAACCAGCAGCGCGAGCTCTATGCGCTGCTGGAACTCGTTGTCTCCCAATAGGGTTGAGCTGAGCTGCGCAGTGTTCAGCTGGGCTGGGGCACAGCCGGGCCGGGCTGGGCTGCCGGCGCCGGATTGATCAGACCGTCCGCCACGCCGACGGCCGCCCCGACACCTGCGCCGAGCGCCATGAACGGTGCGGCGACCATGGCGTAGCCGATGACGCCGCCGATGGCCGGGACGATGACCAGGCCGATCGGCGCGAAGGGGAGTCCGGCGATCGCGCCCGAGACCACGCCGACCAGTGCGCCGGTCCACGCGATCGGACTGGCCACGACGGACCCGATCGACGCGCCGATGGCCGCGTCACCGAGGACGGCCTTCGCGACGCTGGTGGAGCGGTCATGGTCGAGCCCGGCCGCTTCGAGCGACTGCGCCAGACCGGCTTCGGTGCCCGTGGTCGCGGTATTGATCTGCTGGGTCTGCTCGGGGGTCAGAAAGAACGGCCGGTCGAGCTGGAGGGTGCCGATGTGAATCGACGAGTCCGGGATATCCAGGGCCGGCTGATCCGCCGCGGCCGGTGGCGCTTCCTCGGCCAGGGCGGGTGTTACTCCCAGGAGAACCAGGGAGAGGGGAAGAGCCCCCGCAACGGCGACCCGGGCCGCACGCCGACAAAGCTGAACCGAACTTGTGGGCTGCCTTGTGCCCATAGGGAAACCTCATTCCGAGATGTCGATGACTTCGCATCAGGATTCGAAACCGGAACCCTCTCGGATCTGTCCCGATTATGGGAATTGTTGGCAGCGACGGGTTTTGCGAGGTGTCGGACGAAGTTGTGCGAGGCATGGGAAGAAGTCCGGGGCCCGCGCACTGTCGTGCACGGGCCCCGGAACCGTCAGCCGCGGTGCATCCGCGGGCCCGGGCCGCCCCAATTGTGGTGGCCGTGATGGCCGTGGTGCATGAGGACGAGCATGCCCACGATGTAGAGGATGGCGAACAGGACGAAGAGGGCGCCGCCGATCCAGAGGGAGAGGATGCCGAGGTAGCGGGCTCGGTGCGAGGCGTAGCGGGCGCCGTCGGCATCGCCTTCGGACCACAGGGGAAAGACGTTCAGGGCGTGGGTGAACGCGGAGAAGGAGAGGGGCCAGAAGAACAGGAGGGACGCGACGGCCCAGCCGATATTGTTCGGCGGGCGAGTGATGGGTCGCTGTGAGGTTGCGGGGGTGGTGGCCGCGTCTGGAAGCTCGGTTGTTCGGGGCTCGTCGGGCGTCGCGGCCGGTTCGGGGGTCGTCATGGCAGCATCCTTTTCGAATTGCCTGGTCCGCGAGTTTTCGCGGGTTCTATGAGGTCGATTACGACATCGCTGTCTGGTAGCCGACCGAGAACCGCCGGTGAGATTGCTGCGTAGGAGATTCGAGAACTATCGGAGGTCGTCGGACAGGACGGCGGCGACCTCTGTCAGCAGCGGTGCCGCGCGGTCGATGAGCTCCTCGGTCATCCGGCCCACCGGGCCGGACACCGAAATCGCCAGCCGGGCAGGCGCTTTGGGCACCGCGACCGCCACACAGCGCACGCCGAGCTCCTGCTCGCCCTCGTCCATGGCGTATCCGGTGCGCGCGGCTTCGTCCAGCTGCCGGGCGAACTCCTCCGGATCGGTGATGGTGTTATCGGTGTAGCGCGGCATTCCGGTGCGCTGCAACAGCTCTCGGGTCAGGTCCGGCGCCGAACCCGCCAGGATGGCCTTGCCCACGGCCGTGCAGTGCGGTAGCACCCGCCGGCCCACCTCGGTGAACATGCGCATGGAGTGCCGCGACTGCACCTGCGCCACATAGACGATCTGATCGCCGTCCAGCATGGCCATGTTCGCGGATTCACCGAGCTCGTCGACCAGCCGGGACAGGTGCGGGCGAGCCAGCACCGCCAGCATCTGCGAGGAGCTCTCACCGAGCTTGATCAGCTTGGGGCCCAGTACATATTTGCGCGACGGCTCCTGGTGCAGGTAGCCCAGATCCACCAGGGTCCGCACCAGCCGGTGAATGGTCGGCAGCGGCAGCCCCGACTCCGTGGCGAGCTGGGACAGGCCCATCATGCCGCCCTCGTCGGCCATCAGCTCCAGCAGGGCGAACGCGCGCTCGATGGACTGCACGCCGCCGGTGCCGCTCTTGGGTTCCTTCGCTGCTGGCACCCCGGTCCTCCTCAGTTTTTCCGAATGCCGGAATTCTAGGGCAGATCGTAGATCACCTGTTCTGCCCAGTAGCCTGAGGCCCATGCGGCTACGCGCGGAGTTCACGACCGAACCGTTCCACGGCGAAGGGGAGACGCCGCCGCATGCCAGAGCGGCTCTCGAACTGGCGGAGTCGGCCGGTCTGGAATGCGATTTCGGTCCGCTCGGCACCTCGGTGGCCGGGACCGACGATCGGCTGCTGCCGGTGCTGGGCCAGATCATGGTGACCGCCTTCGCGCACGGGGCGACCCGGGTGACCATGCAGGTCGAGCAGGATGACTGAGCGTTCGCCGATGGACGAGTCGCACCCCGTGCTGGTGACCCTTGCCCCGTTGCTGGAGAGAACCGGCGGCCGCCTGGTGTCCGCGCAGGAGGCCACCGCCGACGATGTCCCTCTGGTCTGGGAAGGAACGACCCTGGCCTGCGTGCGTTTCGGTCCGCCCGAGTCCGACACCCTCGGCGGCCTGGAGCGGCTGCTGGACGAGGTGGCGGCGGAGCTGGGCGGGCCGCTGGCGGGTCTGCCGCGCGTCGAGAAGCAGCGTGCTGTGCGATTGCTGGAAGAGCGGGGCGCGTTCACGTTCCGTAAGTCGGCGGAGACCGTGGCGGCGGCGCTGGGTGTCACCCGCTTCACCGTCTACAACTACCTGAACCGCGAACGCGCCTGACCGGTCTGTCGGCCGACCGATATATATTCAACGAATTGTTGACGGCCAATGTGGCCCGTGCCACTCTTCTCGGATAGCGGAATGACCCTTCCGTTATCCGAGAGAGGTTGCGCCAATGGAGACGTTGAGCGAACGCGGTTCACCTGTGGGCCAAAGAGTTTCGACGCCATACCGAAGACTGTCGACGGTCGTCCGGCCGTCGCGATCGGGCCGACTACGCGACGGAAGTGCTGCTTCCTCCGCTGATCGAGGGGGCCGGCCCGCCCGTGACTGCTGAATCCGCACCCGGCGTCCCGGGAACTCCCTCCACGCCGGGGTCCACCGCACCGGGGCTGGAACCCGAAGCGCCCGAACGGCATCCGGTCGATGTCGTCCCGCCGCCCTGGCAGTTGCTCGCCGGCGGCCTACAGCACATCGCCGCCATGGTCGCCGGCGTGGTGGCGCCACCGCTGATCGTGGGGGCCGCGGTCGGCCTGGGCACCCGGGACACGGTCCTGCTCATCACCGCGAGCCTGTTCACCGCCGGACTGGCCACCCTGCTGCAGTCCCTGGGCTGGTGGAAGTTCGGCGCGCGGCTGCCGCTCATCAATGGCGGATCGTTCGCGGCGGTGGGACCGATCCTGGCCATCGCCAAGGACGCCGCGCCGGGCGAGGCGCTGCCGGTCATCTTCGGGGCCACCTTGGTGGCGGGCATGCTGGCCGTCCTCGCCGCCCCGTATTTCTCACGGCTGCACCGGTTTTTCCCGCCGATCGTGGGTGGCACGGTCATCTCGCTCATCGGCCTGTCGCTGCTGCCGGTCGCGCTCGGCTGGATCAGCGGTGCGGGCGAGGGCTCCATGGGCTCCGCGCATGTGCCGTTGAAGAACCTGCTGGACGCGGCGATCGCGCTGGTGGTCGTGCTGCTGTGCCATCGATTCCTGAAAGGGTTCGGGCGGCAGCTGGCCCTGCTGATCGGACTGGTCGCGGGTTCGCTGGCGGGATGGCCACTGGGACTGCTGGATACGGGCCCGGTGCGCAACAGCGCGCTGGTCGGTTTCATACCGCCCATGCACTTCGGTGCACCGCAGTTCCAGATCGGTGCGATCGTCTCGCTGTGCATCGTGATGCTCGTGGTGATGACCGAGTCGACCGCGACCATGATCGCGCTCGGCGAGATCGTGGACCGGCCCGCCGAGGAACAGCACATCGCGGGCGGTCTGCGGGCGGCCGGTGCCGGCACCATGCTGGCCTCGGTCATGGGCGGATTCGCCTGCGGCGCTTTCGCGCAGAACGTCGGACTGGTGGCGCTCACCCGCATGTACAGCCGTTTCGTCGTGGCCGCCAGCGGTGCGCTGCTGGTGCTGCTGGGGTTGTTCCCGGTGGCGAGCGCGGTGGTGGAGCTGGTGCCGAAACCGGCTCTGGGCGGAACGGGTCTCGTACTGTTCGGGACGGTCGCCGCGAGCGGTATTCGCACCCTGGCCAAGGCCGATCTGCACGATCCGATCAACTCCCTGATCGTGGGCGTCGCGCTGTTCATCGGCATGACACCGACGGTCGCGCCCTCGTTCTACGCCGGTCTGCCGGGACCGGTGTCGATCATCCTGGCGTCGGGGATCAGTGCGGGCTGTCTGGCGGCCCTGGTGTTGCACCAGCTGTTCGGATCCCGCACCAGCGCCGCCCTGGCGGCGGCACCGGCCGCGCGGAATACCTAACCGACTCCGGTGCGATGAGCAGCGGCGGAGGGTCGACCACGGTCGGCCCGACGCCGCTGTCCGCGTTTCGGGGTGGTCGGCACGTATGCTCGGCTAGTGCCCTGACCTGCAGCCTCTGTATATTTTCAACAAAATGTTGACGAGTTGTTGTGGCCCGTGACACTCTTCTCGAGTAGCGGAATCACCCTTCCGCTATCCGAGAGAGGTAGCGCCGATGGTGACATTGAGCGAATTCAATTCGACAGCCGGGGAACAACTCCGGCCGGACCTGCTGACCTGCTGTGACGTGCCCGCCTGGGCCGACGGCGTGCTGGCGGCCCGGCCCTATGCCGATATCGACAGCGTGCTCGCCCGGGCCGGCGAACTGGCCGGCGCCCTGAGCGGAGCCGAGGTGGATCGCGCGCTGGCCGCGCACCCCCGCATCGGCGACCGGGTGCAGGGCGCCGACACCGGATCCGCGTGGTCGCGCCAGGAGCAGGCCGGGGTCGGCCAGGACGTGGCCATCGCCGCGCAGCTGCTGGCCGGCAATCGCGCCTACGAGCAGCGTTTCGGCCGGGTCTTCCTGATCTGCGCCACCGGCCTGTCCGCCGAGCAGATTCTGGCGAGCCTGCACCAGCGCCTCACCAACGACGACACCACCGAGGCGGCCGTGGTGGCCGAGGAGCTGCGCAAGATCGCGGTCCTGCGCCTGCGAAAGGTATTCGAGCAGTGAGCACCATTACGACGCACATCCTGGACTCCGCGCTGGGCAAGCCCGCGGCCGGTGTCGAGGTGCGGCTGGAACAGGTCGGCCCGGACGCGCGGGTGCTGGCCGAGGGCAAGACCGATGACGACGGCCGGATCCGCGATCTCGGCCCCGAAGGGCTCGCGGCCGGTGTCTACCGGCTCACCTTCGATATCGAAAGCTATGCCGCCGCAACGAATCAGACCTACTTCTACCCGTCGGTCTCCATCACCTTCAAGGTCGCCGGGGCGGCGGGCGAGCACTACCACGTGCCCCTGCTCATGAGCCCCTTCGCCTATTCCACCTACCGAGGAAGCTGAACTCACATGGCAATCAAGCTGGGACAGAACCAGTACGGCAAGGCCGAGAACCGCGTCGTCCGCGTCTACCGCGACACCCCGCGCCACCAGATCCGCGACCTGAACGTCTCCTCGGCGCTGCGCGGCGACTTCGCCGACGCCCACATCACCGGTGATCAGGGCGACGTGCTGCCCACCGACACCCAGAAGAACACCGCCTTCTCCTTCGCCAAGGAGAAGGGCGTGCACTCCATCGAGGAGTTCGGTCTCACCCTCGCCGACCACTTCATCTCCCGGGCCCCCACCGCCACCGGTGCGCGCGTCGAGATCGAGGAGTACGCCTGGGATCGCATCGAGGTCGACGGCCAGGGCCACGATCACTCGTTCGTGAAGTCGGGCCGAGGCGTACGCACCACCGTGGTGAATGTCGACGGCGTCGGCCCGGATCGCAAGGCCCACGTGGTCTCCGGCGTGCAGGACCTGACCCTGCTGAAGACCACGGGCTCGGAGTTCCACGGCTTCTTCAAGGACAAGTACACCACCCTGCAGCCGACCAGCGACCGCATCATGGCGACCTCGCTGGTGGCCCGCTGGCGCTACAACCACACCGACGTCGACTGGGACAAGACTTACGACGCCATCCTCAAGACCATCCTGCGGCAGTTCGCCGTGGTGCACTCGCTGGCGCTGCAGCAGACCCTCTACTCCATGGGCCGCGCGGTGCTCGAGCAGTTCACCGAGGTCGCCGAGATCCGTTTCTCGGCCCCGAACAAGCACCACTTCCTGGTGGACCTGAGCCCCTTCAATGTCGACAACCCGGGCGAGGTCTTCATCGCCGCGGACCGTCCGTACGGCCTGATCGAGGCCACCGTCGAGCGCGACGACGCCAACGAGGCCGGGAACGCCTGGCTCGCCACCCCGGGCTTTTGCTGAACGGCTCAGTGCTGATCTAGGAGGTGCGGCGATGGGTGATGACCAGAGCCGCGTGACAGAGACCATCACCCGTCCCGAGGATGCGCGACATCCCCTGGGCCAGTTGGTGGTCTACGGAACTCAGCACATTCTGACGATGTACGGCGGTGTGATCGCACCGCCGCTGATCGTCGGCGGTGCGGCCGGGCTCTCGGCGTCGGACGTGGCCCTGCTGGTGACGGCGGGCCTGTTCCTCTCCGGTCTGGCCACCCTGCTACAGACTCTCGGCATCGGGCCCGTCGGCTCCAGATTGCCGATCGTGCAGGGTATTTCGTTCGCCAGTGTCTCGACGATGGTCACCATCGCGAGCGACGGCGGACTCCGGCCGGTCTTCGGCGCGATCATAGTCGCCGGTCTGATCGGGCTGGTGCTGTCCAGCTTCTTCGCCAAGCTGGTACGGCTCTTCCCGGCCGTGGTGACCGGGACGATCATCACGGTGATCGGACTCTCGTTGCTGCCCACCGCATTCCGGTGGGCAATGGGCAACGATCCCAAGGCGGCCGATTACGGCTCGATGGGCAATATCGGTTTCGCGGGGCTGACCCTGCTCATCATTCTGGTGATCAGCCGGCTCTTCCAGGGCGCGATCTCACGGCTGTCGATCCTGATCGGCCTGGCGATCGGCACCCTGCTGGCCGTGGTCACCCACCACGCCGACTTCTCGGCGGTCGGCAAGGCGAAAATCATTGCGCTGCCGCCGATCCTGCACTTCGGCGGGCCGACCTTCGAGGCCGGGGCGATCGTGTCCATGACCATCGTGATCCTGGTGATCATGACCGAGACCACCGCCGACATCCTCGCCATCGGCGAGATCGTCGGTACCGAGGTGGATTCGGCGCGGGTGGCGGCCGGCCTGCGGGCCGACATGCTGTCCACTACGGTCGCGCCGGTGTTCGGCAGCTTCCCGTGCAGTGCCTTCGCGCAGAACGTGGGACTGGTGGCGCTCACCGGCATCAAGAGCCGATTCGTGGTCGCGACAGGCGGTTTGGTGCTCGTACTGCTGGGCTTGTTCCCGGTGGTGGGCGCGGTGGTGGCCGGGATTCCGTATCCGGTGCTGGGCGGTGCGGGCATCGTCCTGTTCGGATCCGTGGCGGCGAGCGGTATCCGCACGCTGGCGCGGGTGGACTTCACCGACAACCTCAATATGGTCATCGTCGCGGTGGCCATGGGCGTGGGCCTGATTCCGATTGCGGCGCCGACGTTCTGGGACCGGTTCCCGACCTGGCTCGGGGTGATCATGCACTCCGGCATCTCCGCCACGGCGGTGGTGGCGATCGCGTTGAACCTGGTGTTCAACGAGATCAAGGGTGGAAACAAGTCGGGCGCTTCGGTGTTCGCGGCAGCCGAGGATCGCAAGGACGAACTGGGCGAGCGCCTGGACGACGATATCCGCGACTGAATCGGCAATTTCGTATATCTCGTGCCGTACTGGCCGGTAGCTCCCGGAACTCTCTTGACGGGGTTGTTTCGGGAGCACTAGCATTTTCATATCCCGAAAAAACATTTCCGCATTGTGGAAAATAGCGGAAACGCTGCGGGAACGAACTGGAGGGATTCCTGATGACCCACTCGCTCAACTACGCCGTGAATTGCTCGCTGCTGTTCACCGAGCTGCCCATCCTGGAGCGCCCGGAAGCTGTGCGGCAGGCCGGATTCGACGCCATCGAGTTCTGGTGGCCCTTCGCCGAGGCGGTCCCGTCGGACCGGGACGTGGACGCTTTCGTCGCCGCCGTGCAGAACGCGGGCGTGCAGCTGATCGGCCTCAACTTCTTCGCCGGTGACATGGCCGGCGGCGACCGCGGCCTGGTCTCCTGGCCGTCGCGGTCCGCGGAGTTCCAGGACAATATCGACGTCACGGTCGGCATCGGAGAACGACTGGGCACCAAGGCTTTCAACGCCCTCTACGGCAACCGCGTCGACGGCGCCACCCCCGAGCAGCAGGACGAGCTGGCCGTCGAGAATCTGGCGGCGGCGGCCGTGGCCGCCTCCCGGATCGGGGCCACCATCCTGGTCGAGCCCGCTTCCGGCGCGCCGCGCTACCCGCTGCTGAAGGCCGTCGACGGCCTCGCCGTCATCGACAGGGTGCAGGCGTACGCGGGCGTCAGCAATATCGGCCTGCTCGCCGACCTCTACCACCTCGCCGTGAACGGCGACGACGTGGACAAGGTGATCTCCGAGTACACCGACCGGATCGCCCACGTGCAGATCGCCGACAACCCGGGCCGCAACGAGCCGGGCACCGGTGAGCTCCAGCTCGAGCTTCAGCTCACCGACCTCGCGTCGCGCGGCTACCGGGGCTGGGTCGGCCTCGAGTACAAGCCGTCCGGCCGTTCCGAGGACGCCTTCGAATGGCTGCCGCGCGAGCGCCGCGCCGCGAAGTAGCCCGCCGTTCAGAGACCCAGAGAACTTGCCATACAGAGGATTAGGGAACAGATCATGACCAACATCGCTTTCATCGGCCTCGGCATCATGGGCAGCCCGATGGCCGTCCACCTCCAGAACGCCGGCCACGCCGTCAAGGGCTTCGACCGCAACCCGGCCCAGGCCCAGCCGCTGGTCGACGCGGGCGGCCGTGCGGTCACCTCGATCGCGGACGCCGTACGCGGCGCGGAGGTCATCGCCGTGATGGTGCCGGACTCCCCGCACGTGCAGGAGGTACTGGCCGGTGAGAAGGGTGTCTTCGAGACCGCCGAGCCCGGCGCGCTGATCATCGACTTCTCCAGCATCCGCCCGGATGTCACCCAGGAGCTGGCGAAGCAGGCCGCCGAGCGTGGCTTCCGCCTGCTGGACGCCCCGGTCTCCGGCGGCGAGCCGGGCGCGGTGAACGCGACCCTGTCCATCATGGTCGGCGGCTCGGCCGAGGACTTCGCCACCGCCAAGCCGGTTTTCGACACCGTCGGCAAGACCATCGTGCACGTCGGCACCAATGGCGCGGGCCAGACCGTGAAGGCCGCCAACCAGCTCATCGTGGCCAGCAACATCCAGGCCGTGGCCGAGGCCGTGGTCTTCCTCGAGGCCTACGGCGTCGAGCTGGGCCCCGCCCTGGACGTGCTCGGCGGCGGCCTGGCCGGTTCGGCCGTGCTGAACCAGAAGCGCGACAAGATGATCAACCGCGAGTTCGCGCCGGGCTTCCGTATCGACCTGCACCACAAGGACATGGGCATCTTCACCACCGCCGCGCGTGAGGCCGGTCTGGTGACCCCGGCCGGCTCGCTCATCGCGCAGCTGGTCGCCTCGGCCCGCGCCAATGGCGACGGCCACCTGGACCACTCTGCACTGCTGCGCGGCGTCGAGCGCCTGAGCGGCAAGCTGGACAAGGAGAACTGATTATGGCGCGCATGCGCACCGTCGACGCGGCGGTCCTGATCCTGGAAAAGGAAGGGGCCACACAGGCTTTCGGCCTGCCGGGCGCCGCGATCAACCCGTTCTACAGCGCCATGAAGGCGCACGGCGGCATCAAGCACGTGCTGGCCCGCCACGTCGAGGCCGCCTCGCACATGGCCGAGGGCTTCACCCGGGCCAAGCCCGGCAATATCGGCATCTGCATCGGGACCTCGGGCCCCGCGGGCACCGACATGGTGACCGGTCTGTACGCCGCCAGCGCGGATTCCATTCCGATCCTGTGCATCACGGGCCAGGCCCCGGTGTCCAAGCTGCACAAGGAGGACTTCCAGGCCGTCGACATCGCGTCCATCGCGAAGCCGCTGGCCAAGTGGGCGCACACCGTGCTCGAGCCCGCCCAGGTGCCCGGCGCTTTCCAGAAGGCGTTCTGGCTCATGCGCGAAGGCCGTCCGGGCCCGGTGCTCATCGATCTGCCGATCGACGTGCAGCTGGCCGAGATCGAGTTCGACATCGACACCTACGAGCCGCTGCCCGTGGCTCGCCCGGCCGCCACCCGGGCGCAGGCCGCCAAGGTGCTGCAGATGCTGAACGCCGCGAAGCGTCCGCTGATCATCGCCGGCGGCGGCATCATCAATGCCGACGCCGACGCCCTGCTGGTGAAATTCGCCGAGCTGACCGGTGTTCCGGTGGTCCCGACCCTGATGGGCTGGGGCACCATCGCCGACGATCACGAGCTGAACGCCGGCATGGTGGGTCTGCAGACCTCGCACATCTACGGCAACGAGTCGCTGCTGGCCTCGGACTTCGTGCTGGGTATCGGCAACCGGTGGGCCAACCGCCACACCGGTGGTCTCGACACCTACACCAGGGACCGCAAGTTCGTGCACGTCGACATCGAGCCGACCCAGATCGGCCGGGTCTTCGCGCCCGACTACGGCATCGTCTCCGACGCCGGCGCGGCCCTGGAGCAGTTCATCGCCGTCGCGGAATCCCTTGACGCCGTGGGTGGTCTGACCGACCACGGTGACTGGGCCAAGCAGGTGCGTGCCCGCCGCGCGACCGGACAGCGCAAGACGCACTTCGAGAACGTGCCGCTCAAGCCGCAGCGCGTGTACGAGGAGATGAACAAGGCGTTCGGCCGGGACACCCGGTACGTCACCACCATCGGCCTGTCGCAGATCCAGGCCTCGCAGCTGCTGCACGTGTACAAGCCGCGGCACTGGATCAACGCCGGTCAGGCCGGTCCGCTGGGCTGGACCCTGCCCGCCGCGCTGGGTGTCGCCACCGCGTGCAAGGACGAGCAGGTCGTCGCGCTGTCGGGTGACTACGACTTCCAGTTCCTCATCGAGGAATTGGCCGTCGGCGCCCAGTTCAACATCCCGTACATCCATGTGCTGGTGAACAACTCGTACCTGGGGCTGATCCGGCAGGCGCAGCGGGCGTTCGAGATGGACTACTACGTCCAGCTCGACTTCGAGAACATCAACTCGCCCGAGGTCAACGGCTACGGCGTGGACCACGTCAAGGTCGCGGAGGGTCTGGGCTGCAAGGCGATTCGCGTCTTCGAGCCACAGGACATCGGTCCTGCCTTCGAGAAGGCCAAGTCGCTGATGGCCGAATTCAAGGTGCCCGTCGTGGTCGAGTGCATTCTCGAGCGCGTCACCAATGTGTCCATGGGCGCGCGTGAGATCAACGAGGTCGTGGAGTTCGAGGAGCTGGCCTCGGCCTTCGTCGACGCCCCGACCGCAACCGTCCCGCTGGACTAGAGGATTCCCATGGCTCGTGTGCTGATCGCCTCCGACAAATTCAAGGGCTCGCTGACCGCGGCGCAGGTCGGGGCCGCCGTGCGAGCCGGAATCCGGCGGGCGCGTCCCGACGCCTCGGTGGCGGTCGTGCCCGTGGCCGACGGCGGTGACGGCACCGTCGCCGCCACGCTCGCAGCCGGTTTCGACGCTGTCCCGCTGACCGCGTCGGGGCCGACCGGGGAACCGGTGCTGACCGCCTACGCCCGCCGCGACGATCTCGCGGTCGTGGAGATGGCGGATGTGTCGGGCCTGGTGCGGCTGCCGGAAGGCCGGCTGCGACCGATGACCGCCACCAGCCGGGGCACCGGCGAGGTGATGGCGGCCGCGGTCGCGGCCGGGTGCCGCCGCATCGTGCTCGGCATCGGCGGTAGTGCCGGAACCGACGGCGGCGCAGGTCTGTTGGAGGCGCTCGGCGCCCGGCTGCTGGACGCGGATGGGCAGCCCATCGGCGACGGCGGGGCGGCTCTCACCCGGGTGCACGCCATCGACCTGACCGCCCTGCGTGAGCGGATGGACGGCGTCGAGGTCACGGTGGCCTGCGATGTCGACAATCCGCTCACCGGGCCCTATGGGGCCGGTGCGGTCTACGGACCGCAGAAGGGCGCCGATCCGGCCCAGGTGGCCGAGCTGGACGCCGCGCTCGGGCAGTGGGCGCAGCGGCTGGCCGCGGAACTCGGGTCGGATCGGCGCGACGCGGCGGGGGCCGGCGCCGCGGGGGGTGTCGGATTCGCCGCGCTCGCCGTCCTCGGCGCGACCCTGCGGCCCGGCATCGAATTGATGCTGGAGCTGGTCGGTTTCGACGCGCGGCTGGCCGGGGTGGACCTGGTAGTCACCGGTGAGGGCAAGCTCGACGAGCAGACCCTGCACGGCAAGGCGCCAGCGGGTGTCGCGGCGGCCGCGCGGGCCGCGGGGGTACCGGTGGTCGCCGTGTGCGGCCGGAACACGTTGCCGGCGGACCGGTTGCGCGAAACCGGCATCGCCGCGGCGTATTCGCTCATCGAGATCGAGCCGGACGAACTGCGCTGCCTGAGTGCCGGCGCAATGCTGTTGCAGCAGTTGGGTATTCGCATCGCGCACGAACACCTGCCGGGTGGCGCGGGGGTGGCGGCCGTGACCGCCGAGCAATCGGGGGCCGAGAAATGAAGCAGCCGGGAGGCGACGTATGAAACTGCTGCGCGTAGGGGCCCGGGGCGCCGAGCGTCCCGTGGCCATCGATGATGAGGGCGCGCTGCGCGATCTGTCGTCCGTCACCGCCGATATCGACGGCCGGCTGCTGGGTGATCCGGCGGCGCTGAGTGCGGTGCGGTCCGCGCTCGCCGCCGGAACTCTCCCCGAGGTGGATCCGGCCGCGCGGGTCGGCGCACCGATTGCCCGGCCCGGCAAGGTGATCGGCATCGGGCTCAACTACACCGACCATGCCGCCGCCATCGGCGCGGCCATTCCGGAACGGCCCGTGGTGTTCCTGAAGCCCGGCACCACGGTGAGCGGTCCCTACGACGCCATCGAGCTGCCACCCGGCAGCCGCGCCACCGACCACGAGGTGGAGCTGGGCGTGGTGATCGGCCGCACGCTGCGCGACTGCCCGGACGCCGCCACCGCGCTGGGGGCGGTGGGCGGCTATGTCACCGCCAATGACGTCACCGAGCGCAATGGCATTGCGGGCGAACCGACCTGGGTGAAGGGCAAGTCCTTCGACACCTTCACCCCCATCGGCCCGTGGCTGGTGACACCCGACGAGGTCGCCGAACCGCAGGCGCTGAGCCTGCAGCTGTGGGTGAACGGGCAACAGCGGCAGGCGGGTACGACCGGCAATATGGTCGCCGGGGTGGGCGAACTGCTGCGGTACCTGAGCACGCTGATGACCCTGGAACCCGGTGATCTGGTGCTGACCGGAACCCCGGGTGGCGTCGCGGTCAGCCGGCCGGAGCCGAAACCCTATCTGCGCGACGGTGATGTCGTCGTCGTGGAGGTCGCCGGACTGGGCAGGCAGCAGACCCTGGCCACCGGCGTGCGCGGCGCCGTCGTCACCGGGGGATGAGTTTCCCGCGGCGGCGTCCGAAGCGCTGCTGGGGCGCCGACCACGTCGCCGCGGGATGATCCGAACGGCCCGGTCACTGTGGGGACCGGGCCGTTCGTCCTGTCCGGGGCCGGTTATCGATCGGGTACACGCAGCCAGGCAGCCGGTCAGGACTTGTTGCCGCCCAGGCTGAATCGCACGCCGGACGGGTCGGCCACCGCCGCCAGCCGGCCGTACGGGGTGTCCTCGGCGGGCCGCACCACGCTGCCGCCCAGCTCGGCGACCTTGCGCACGGCGGCGTCCACGTCCTCGACGCCGAAGTAGACGGTCCAGTATCCGGGCACACTCGGCGGCAGGAAGCTGCTCGAGTCCATCACGCCGCCCAGCATCGGGGTCACGGAATGGATGGTGGTGTACCGGAATTCGGGCGTATCGCCAATGGTGAACGGGTCCTTCCAGCCGAAGACCTCGCGATAGAACTTCAGGGCGTCGTCGTAGTTGCGCGTGTGCAGTTCGAACCACGAGGGCGCGCCCACATGCTCCTCCCACTGCCCGCCGCCGACCACGCCGCGCTGCTCGAACCCGGCCATGGTCCCGGCTTCCCACACGCCGATCCCGACCCCGCCGTTGTCACCGAACACGCCGAACTTGCCGAGGTCCCCGACCGTCGTCACCGGCGCCGCGATCATCCCGCCGGCCGCCGGGACGGCCGCCGCGGTCGCCTCGGCGTCCGGGCTGGCCAGGTATATGGTCCACTGATCGGGCCCGCCGCTCCCGTCATTGCGCATCCCGCCCGCGACGGCCAAGCCGTCCTTGCGGAAGGTGATGTAGTCGCCGTACTCGGGCGCGACATCCGCGCTCCACCCGAACAGCTCGCCGTAGAAGTCGATGGCGCTGTCGGTGTCGGTGGTGAAGAGATCGGTCCAGACCGGATCGCCCGGCTGTGTCACGTAGGACATGGTCAACTCCTCGAATCGGTATTTCGGTCCCCGGGAATGGAGACGACGCCCGGCTCCGGAAATCATCGTCTTCCGCGGGCCCGAAGCGGGGATGGCGGCGGACGGCGTGTCCGGCGCCGGCATGACAACTGTCATGGCCGGGAGGTGATGGTTGGCAGATTCGGCGAGGTCGGCGCGACCGTAGCGTCATTCCTGTAGCGCACAAACCGATTACAGGAGTTCCGACCATGGCCGACAACATCGCCGCAGTGCCCGCGCCGCAGTCGCAGGACCGGCCGAACCTGCTGCGCCTGCTCGCACCCACCGCCCGTGACATCGCGGTGCCGCTCGCGGCGTACTACCTCCTGCACTGGGCCGGGTACTCCGATTTCCTCGCGCTGCTGGCGGGCGCGGTGTTCTCCGGCGTCGTGGTCCTCGTCGAGGCGATCCGGGCCCGGCGCGTCGACGCCCTGGCCGCGCTCATCCTGGCCGGCTTCGTCTTCGGCATTGCCAGCTCGCTGATCAGCGGCGACGCCCGGATGATGATCGTGCGGGACTCGCTCACCACCGCCGTCATCGGTCTGGCGTTCGGGGTGAGCGCACTGCTGGGCAAGCCGCTGACCTACGTGGCGGCCCGGAAGGCCTTCGCGAACTCACCGGCGAAGCTGGCGGAGATGGAGCACAATTTCCGCACCAACCCGCTGGTGCGCCGCGTGCACAACCGGATCGCCGGGATGTGGGGCGTGGGCCTGGTCGGCGAGTCCGTGCTGCGGGTGGTGCTCGCCTACCGACTGCCCATCCACACCATGGCCTGGCTGTCGAGCGTGCTCATGATCGGCGTGACCGTGCTGCTGATGGCGATCACGGTTCGAACCATCAAGCGGGCCAAGCGATCTGAAGCGATCACGGAATCGGGTTACGCTTCCGTCCATGAGTGACGGATCGGTTCCGGATCGCACGCTCGCCGGAACCGCCCGGGTGGAAGCGTTCAGCGACGGGGTGATGGCGATTGCCATCACCCTGTTGATTTTGGATATCCGGGTGCCCGACCACGAGCCCGGGCACCTGCTGCAGGCGCTGGCGCACATCTGGCCGGCGTACGTGGCCTATCTGGCGTCGTTCATGACGATCGGCGTCGTGTGGATGAACCACCACACCTTCTTCGGGCGATTACGGCGCATCGACCACGTGCTGCGGTGGTGGAATCTGATGCTGCTGCTGGGCATTTCGCTGGTGCCGTTCCCGACGATGGTGGTGGCCGACAATGTGGTGCACGGGACCAACCGGGACGCCGTGGTGGCGGTGGCGCTGTACGGGATCGTCGGGGTGATGATGACCGTGCCGTGGGCGCCCATGTGGTGGCGGCTGGCGAAGCGGCCGGAGATGTTGAAGCCCGGTCTGGGTGCGGATTACGCGCGGCGCGAGAGTTGGCGGGCCTGGCCGGGCATCCTGGTCTACGCGGTGTGCATCGGGGTCGGATTCTTGTCGCCGATCACGGCTCTGGTGCTGTATCTGCTGGTCTCGACGTTCTACGGCCTCAGCAACAAAGGGTGGACCGCGCCGTCCGATCCGGATCCCGACGAGGAGTGACCCTTGCCAATTTAAGCGATTGTGATTAACTGCCGGGGTGGACAGCACAAGTGTGGCGCGCGGCCCGGTCACCCAGATCGCCTGGGTGGTCGAGGACATCGCGGCCGGTGAACAGTTCCTGAAGACCACCATGGGCGCCGGCGGCTGGATGCGCATGCCCGAGGTCTACTTCGGGCCCGAGAGCTGCGTCTACCGTGGCGAACCCGCCGATTTCACCGCGCACATCTCGCTGTCCTACAGCGGCGACACCCAGCTCGAACTCATCCAGCCGGTGCGCGGCCGCTCCATCTACACCGAATTCCTCGAACGCGGCGGGCCCGGCCTGCATCACGTCTGCCTGGAGCCCGACGACTTCGATGCCGCCCTGAAAGATGCCGCAGCGCAGGGGATCCCGGTGGTGCAGCAGGGCGACATGAGCGGGCAGATGCGTTTCGCCTACCTCGACGGTGCGGCCTCGGGCGTACCGTTCATCGAACTCGCCGAGATCGGGCCGAATATGCGGCTGTTCTTCGAGCAGATCAAGAAGGATGCGCAGTGAGCACACAGATCCCGGAAACCCTTGCGGCGGCGTCGATTACCGAGTGGTCCGACGAGGTCGACGTGGTCGTGGCCGGATTCGGCATCGCGGGCGGCTGCGCGGCGGTCGAGGCGGCCGCCAACGGGGCCCGCGTACTGGTCCTGGAGCGGGCCGGCGTCGCGGGCGGCACCACCGCGCTGGCGGGCGGGCACTTCTACCTCGGCGGCGGCACCGCCGTGCAGCGGGCGACCGGCCACGACGATTCGGCGGAGGAGATGTACAAGTACCTGCTGTCGGTGGCGCGCGATCCCGAACCCGACAAGATCCGCGCCTACTGCGACGGCAGCGTCGAGCACTTCGACTGGCTGGAGAGCCTGGGCTTCGAATTCGAGCGCAGCTACTACCCGGAGAAGGCGGTCATCCAGCCCGGCACCCAGGGGCTGATGTACACCGGCAACGAAAAGGTCTGGCCCTACCGGGATCAGGCGACGCCCGCGCCGCGCGGGCACAAGGTTCCGGTGCCCGGCGACACCCAGGGCGCGGCCATGATCATCGAGCTGCTGGTGAAGCGGGCCGCCGCGCTCGGTGTCGAGGTGCGGTACGAGACCGGCGTGACCAATCTGATCACCGAGGCCGACGGCAGTGTGGCCGGTGTGAGCTGGAAGCACCTCGGCAGCACCGGTGCGGTGCGGGCGAAGTCGGTGGTGCTCGCCGCCGGCGGCTTCGTCATGAACACCGACATGGTGACCGAGCACGTGCCGTGGCTGACCGAGAAACCCTTCGTGCTGGGGACGCCCTTCGACGACGGGCTGGGTATCCAGCTCGGCGTCTCGGCGGGCGGCGTGACCCGCATGATGGACCAGGCCTTCGTCACCGCGCCCGTGTATCCGCCCGCGAAGCTGCTGACCGGAATCGTGGTGAACCAGCGGGGCGAACGCTTCGTCGCCGAGGATTCCTATCACGCGCGGACCTCCGCCTTCGTGCTCGATCAGCCCGGCGCGGTGGCCTACCTGATCGTGGACTCCGAGCACATGGAACGTCCGATGTTCCCGCTCGCGCCGTTCATCGACGGCTGGGAGACCGTCGAGGAGATGGCGACCGCGCTCGGAATCCCGTACGAGGCACTGCGATCCACCCTCGACCGATACAACGAGAACGCGGCTCGCGGCGAGGATCCCGATTTCCACAAGGCGGCCGAATGGCTCGAGCCGCAGGATCACGGGCCGTGGGCGGCCTTCGACCTGACCCTGGGCAAGGCGCTGTACGCGGGCTTCACCCTCGGCGGCCTGCGCACCTCGGCGGACTCGGAAGTGCTGCGGGACAACGGATCAGCGATTCCCGGGCTCTACGCGGCGGGCGCTACCGCCTCCACGCTGGCCCAGGACGGCAAGGGCTATTCCAGCGGCACCCAGCTCGGCGCGGGCTCCTTCTTCGGCCGCCGCGCCGGACGTCACGCCGCCAGCCGCTCCAGCTGACGGATCAGCTCCGAGGCGGTGACGGCATCGAACGACCCGAACGTGCCGCCCCGCAGCTCCACCGCCAGCACCCGCTGGAGCTCGGGCTCGTAGCGATAACCGCCCGCGAGCCCGGGGTCCAGCGTGACTGCCACCTCCCGGGTCGGGCCGAACCGGCGATACAGGAGCTCTCCGGACAACCCCCAGCCCAGCTGTTGCAGTCCGAACACCCGATCGGTGCGGACCTGGCGATCGGTGAAGCGGGACAGGCGATCCGCTTCCGCCTCCTCCGGCGTGAGGGTGTACGTGCGCCGGTCCAGCTGCTCGAACGGCTGGCGTAATCGGTTGCCGGCGAACGAATTCCGCCATGCCGCCAGGGATTCCGCGAGGTGCAGCGGGTGGGCCACACCCACCAGCGTCTCGCGCGGCAGCTCGACGGGCCTCTCGTCCACGGCACGGAGCCCGCCCTCGGCATCGATGCGGAACGTGCCCGTCACGGTGCCGCGGCCGTCGAAGCTCGCCCACACCAGCCGCCGGGCCAGCTGACCGAGCGCGGGATCCTCGAGCACCAGCCGCCGGTGTGCCGCGGCCCGCCATCGCCGGCCGTCCACCATGGCCGCCTCCAGCCGCCGAATCTGGTCGGTGGTCACCGATTTCGGCTCCGCGGGGGCGTGTGGTGTGTCCCCGCCGGGAGCGGGCAGTTGCGCACCTAGCCGGGCATGCACCCGGAGATTCAATGTCTCCGCGGCGGGCTCGGGCTCCTCGCCGGGCGTGGTCGCCCGCAGCCACGGTGTCATCCGTCCCGCGCGCGGCTCCGGTTCCTCGATGCGCAGGCCCCGCCGTGTCTCGGCGACCGCGGCCGCGAACGCGTACCCGTGCTCGTTCATCCAGCTGTCGATGAACCGGTCGATGAACTCCTGCTCCCGCTGTGCCCCGGTCCGGTACGCGATCGCCGCCTGCTGTGCGATGGCGAACACCACCGCCGCGCCCTCCGGCGTGACCGGTCCGGCGGGGTTGGCGACGTATTCCGCTGCGGCGTCGGCGAATTCGTCCAGCCCGTCCACCCGGGCCGCCGTCAGCACGGTCTCCACCGCTCGACGATGCCGGCGCAGGAACTTCCGCACCGCCGTGGTGGCGTGCGGATCGGCCCAGCGCCTCTCCTCGTCGGTCATGCCCGTGATCTTGCCGCCCGGCACCGACAGGTTGTCGGCAGGAGTCGCAGACAGGTTGTCGGCAGCAGGCACAGACAGGTTGTCGGTGGGCGGCGGTAGGGTGGCTCGCTGACGCCCCGATCGGGGTCGCCTCGTGATCATGGGATGGGGGATTTCATGGTGTGGAGCAAGAGCGGAATCCAGGCCGCCCTGGCGGGTCTGGCGGTGGTCCTGCTGGCCGCGTGCGGGGGATCGAGCACGGCGAGCGACCCGTATCAGTGGCTCGAAGAGCTGGACAGTCCCCGCGTGCAGTCGTGGGTGGCGGCAGAGAACACGAAGACCCTCGGCGTGCTGGAACAGGATCCGCGCTACGCCGACAATCTGGCCCAGGCGAAGGCGCTGGCGAATGCGGCCGATCGCCTGCCGGTGCCGGAGTTCCACGACGGGATGATCGGCAACTTCTGGCAGGACGCCGACCATCAGCGGGGCATCTGGCGGGAGACGACGGTCGCGGATTACGAATCGCCGCAACCACAGTGGCGCACCGTTCTGGATCTCGACGCCCTGGCCCGCGACGAGGGCAAGAACTGGGTGTGGAAGGGCATGTCCTGCGACCCCGTCACCCATCGGCGATGCCTGGTCGAGCTGTCCGAGGGTGGCGAGGACGCCGTCACACTGCGCGAATTCGATCTGGGGACAGGGACGTTCGTGGCCGGCGGATTCGTGCTCGACCGCGGCAAGCAGTATGCCGCCTGGGTGGACACCGACACGCTGCTGGTGTCGCGGGAATGGCAGCCGGGGGAGAAGACCACCTCGGGCTATCCGTACGTCGTGAAGCGTCTGGGGCGCGGGCAGGCGCTCGACCAGGCGGTGGAGGTCGCCCGCGGCAGCCAGGGTGATGGGCTCGCCACCGCGGCGGTGCTGCTGGACAACGGGATCGGGCGGCGGATGAACCTGGTGGAGCGGCGGCCGTCGTTCTACGAGTCGGAGGTCAGCCTGCTCGCGGGCGCGCAGCCCGTGCGGCTGGGGCTGCCGCCGAAGTCCGGGCTCCAGGGCATGGTCGGCAATCGGGTCCTGGTTGCGCTGCAACAGGATTGGACCGCTGGCGGCGCCACCTTCAAGTCCGGCTCACTGGTGTCCCTCGATGCCGACGACCTGACCACGCACCCGGATCAGCCGAAGGCCGCCCTCGTCTACGAACCCGGGCCGCAGGAGACCCTCGAAGGGGTCATGACAACCCGGGACCACGTGGTGGTGACGTCGCTCTACGACGTGAAGGGCCGCGCCACCGTCTACACCCCGCAGCCCGACGGCGGCTGGACATCCGCACCGGTTCCCCTGCCCGACAATGCGACCGTCTCCGGCGTGGACGCCGATTCCCAGGGCGAGACGGCCTACCTCTCGGTCACCTCGATGCTCACCCCGGCCACCATCTGGAGCCTGGACACCGCGACCGGACGGCTGAACCAGGTGAAAGCCGCACCGGCACGGTTCGATTCGTCCGGGTTCGTGGTGGAGCAACTGAAGGCCACCTCGCCCGACGGGACCAAGGTGCCCTATTTCATCGTGCATCCGGCCACGCTGCCCTACGACGGCAGCACCCCGACGATCCTGTGGGGGTACGGCGGCTTCGCCTCCTCCTCCACGCCGGGCTACAACGGGCTGCTCGGCAAGTCGTGGCTGGAACACGGTGGCGCGTATGTCATCGCGAACATCCGCGGCGGCGGCGAATACGGGCCCGCCTGGCACGACGCGGCTCTCAAGACCCACCGGCAGAAGGCCTTCGACGACTTCGCGGCCGTGGCCGACGATCTCGTCGCACGCAAGATCACCTCGCCGCGGCGGCTGGGGATCCAGGGCGGGTCCAATGGCGGGCTGCTCATGGGTGTCGAATTCACGCAGCATCCCGACCTGTGGAGTGCGGTGGACATCCAGGTTCCACTGCTGGACATGGTCCGCTACGAGCAGATCGCGGCGGGCGCGTCCTGGGTGGGGGAGTACGGATCGGTGGCCGATCCGGACGAACGGGCCTTCCTCGCGTCCATTTCGCCGTACGCACAGCTGAAGAAGGGCGTGAAGTACCCCGAGCCGCTGATCTGGACGACCACCAAGGACGACCGGGTCGGGCCCCAGCACGCGCGCAAGTTCGCCGCCCGACTAGCCGAATTCGGCGATCCGTACCTGTTCTACGAGGCCACCCAGGGCGGCCACGGGTCCGGCGCGAACAACGACGAGAAGGCGCACACCAGCGCGCTGGAGTACACCTACTTCATGCGGCAGCTGATGTGACCGGCTCGGTGTGAGGTGACTGCCTAGGCCGGATCCCGCACGATGAGCGAAACCGCCATGGGGACGAGCACTTCCACCAGGTCGCTCACCGGCGGGCGCGGCTCGGACAGCAGCCACTCGTGGGCCAGGCCGTTGATCGCGCCGATCAGGGCGCTGCCCGCGAGCTCGCCCGCGCCGCGCACCCGCGCGCCCGAACCGGCCAGCGGTTCCACCGCCAGATACAGGGTGGCGACCCAGGCGTGCCGCCGATCGCGCCGGTGCTGCTCCATGCGCTCGCTCACGCCGACGACCTCGACAAAGGCGACCTTGGCGCGGTGCGGGTCGGCGCCGATCGAGCCGAGGAAGGCCGATAGGGCCCGCGTCACGGTGTCGGTCGGGTCCGGGTTCGGTCCCATGGCGCTCAGGGCCGTGGCCAGCGCGGCGCCGGCCTGGTCCTGGATCTGGTCGTATGCCGCGACCAGCACGTCCTCGCGGGTCTGGAACTCCTCGTAGAACTGGCGTTTGGACAGTCCGGCGGCCGCGCACACATCGGCCAGCGAACAGTTGGCGTAGCCGCGCTCACCGAAAATCTGGATGGCCGCGTCGAGAAAGCGCTGCCGGCGCTCGGCTTTTCGTTCGGTCACGGCGCGTCCGCCGTACTGCCTGCCTTCGATCGTCACTGTCGTTTCTCGATCGTCACGCCTGAAAGGTTACGGGTGCGGGTCCACGGATTCCGGTTCGCGGAATTCCGCAGCCGGTTCGCGGGACGCGGCGTCAGCGTCGCGGACGCAAACCGTTCATCATGTGGGTGACCATCTCGTCGAAGAGACCGTCGGCCTCCTCGGCGTCGACCAGGCCCGACCCCATGATGGCGGCCAGTCCGTGCAGCGCGGCGACCGCCGACAGGCAGATGCGCCGGGCGTCGCCGGGCACCACCTCGCCGCTCGCCTGCGCATCGGTGACCATTTCGATGGGCACGGTGAACGCGCGCGCGGCGGCCTCGCCGATGGCCGGCGTCGGACTGTTCTTGCGCGCGAACATGAGTGCCAGCAGCGCCGGATTGTCGATGGCGAAGCGCAGGTAGGTGTGGGCCATGGCGCGCAGGCGCTCGAGGAAGGCGCCGGTCGCGGCGGCCTTCTCGAATCCGGCTCCGAGCCGCTCGAATCCGGCTACCGTCAGCGCGTCCAGCAGTGCCTGTTTGTCGCGGAAGTGCCGGCTGGGCGCGGCGTGGCTGACGCCGGTGTCGCGGGCGAGCTGCCGCAGCGACAGGCCGTCGACACCCGCGCCGCGCAGGGTCTCCTCGGCGCGCCGGAGTAGTTCGGCGCGCAGGTCCCCGTGGTGGTACGACCGCGCGCGCTCCACCACCTCGCGGGCTTTGCGCTTGGCGATGCTCATGGTGAGAGCAGGATATCGGACACACTCGGGGATGTTGGCGTTGACTACTTTGTTGTCGCTGCCTACATTCGTCGCATGGCGAATGACAGTGCCTCCCAGACCGGCCCGGAGACCACGGTGACCCCGGCGGCGACCCCGGCCCGGTGGGCCGTGCCGCTGCGCGGCTGGATCGGCCCGATGCTGGTGCTCACGCTGCTCGCGGCGCTGATCGGCACCATGTACCTCGGCTACACCTCCGACCCGGAGAAGAACCTGCACGACTTCCCGGTCGCCCTGGTCAATCAGGATGTGGGCGACGTCATGGACGGCAAGACCCTCAATGTCGGCAACCAGATCACCGGTGCGCTGACCGAGCAGATTCCGCAGGACAAGATCGATCTGCGGTTGGTCGGCATCAATGACGCCCGCCAGCAGCTGAGCAACGGCCAGATCTACGGCGCCATCATCATTCCGAGCGACTTCACCAAGCGGCTGTCCATCCTGGCGGCGGCCTCGGTGGTCCCCGGCGACGTGGAGCGCCCGGTCATCACCGTGCAGACCAATCCGCGTGCGGGCACCTACGCGTCCTCGATCATGCAGCGCATCACCGATCGCGCCATGGCACAGGTCGATACGACCGTCGGTACGCAGCTCACCGATCAGGTGAAGGCCAAGCTGGCGCCCAAGGCGGGCGCTCCCGCAACCGAATTGTCCGGCGCGGCACGGCTGCAGCTGGCCAAGCCCATCGACGTCGTGGTCAGTCCGTACCGGCCGCTGCCCGCGGGCACCGGCCAGGGCCTGTCGGCCTTCTTCTACACCCTCGTGCTGCTGTTCGCGGGCTTCAGCGGCGCCATGATCATCCACTCCATGATCGACAACGTGCTCGGCTATGCGCCGGCCGAATACGGCCCGTGGTTCCGCGCGCCGGAGCCGGCGTCCATCAGCCGCTGGCGCACCCTGCTGGTGAAGTGGGCCATCACCGTCATCACCGCGCCGGTCCTCTCCGGCATGTTCATGGGCATCGCCAGGATCTTCGGTATGCCGATCGACCAGCCGCTGCCGCTGTTCCTCTACGGCACGCTGGCCATCATCGCGGTGGGGGTGACCGGGCTGTCGGTGCTGGCGGCCTTCGGCACCGCCGGGCTGCTGATCAACATGATCGTCTTCGTGGTGCTGGGCCTGCCGTCCTCCTCGGGTTCGATTCCGGTGGAGGCGATTCCGCGCTGGATCGCGGCGCTGTCCAGCTTCGAGCCCATGCACCAGATCTACCTGTCGGTGCGCGCCATCCTGTTCTTCGACGGGCACCTGGAGGCGGGTCTGAGCACCGGGATCTGGATGACGGTGTTCGGCCTGACCGTGGGTCTGCTGCTGGGCGCGGTCGCCACCCACACCTACGACCTGCGCGGCCTGTCCCGGCTCGGCGTGGCCTATCAGCCCTGACCATCGTCCGCCACAGTGACTTTCGGCCCTGTTCGTTGTCGAGCTGTGACGGCGATACTGGCCCCGGGCACCGAATTACTCATCGCCGGGCGATGATTGTGGGGCGGTTCGATGGTGATGGCTTCGTCGCAGTTCGATCAGCTGACGGGACAGTTCCTGCGCGCCGTGCGTGATGCCGGCGGCGGTCTGCGGGCGGTGTGCACCGCGTGTGTGCGGGTGCTGCCGGTCCGGCGGGCGGCCATCGTGCTCGAGGAACGCGACGCCGGCATGCAACCCTGGTGTGCCAGTGACGGATTCGCCGAGCGGGTGGAGCGGGCGCAGGCCACGGCGGGGGAGGGGCCCGCGGTCTCGGCGGTGGCCGACGGGGTGCCGGTGGTGATCACCGATCTGAGCGCCGACTGCGAGCACTGGCCCGGGTTCGCCGAGGCGCTCTCGGGGGAGCCGATGTCGGGTTCCCTGTTCGCAGTGCCCTTGCGGCTGGGCACGATTCGGCTGGGCGCGGTGGATCTGTACCGCGATTCGGTCGGGCTCGGATACGGCGTGCCGATCAGTGCGCGGCGGTGGCCTTGAAGCCGCGCGGGACCAGGATCACGGTGAGCACCGCGACCGTGCCCACCATGGCGGTCGAGATCCAGGAGGTGGTGGTGAGCGCGGCATCGTAGGCGTGCTGGGCGATGCGCAGCACCTCGTCACCGGTGGGCCCGCCGATCTTCTCGGCGATATGGGCCGCGCCGCCCACCGAGCCGCGCGCCTCGGCCAGATCGTCGCCCTGCAGCGGCAATCCAGACATGTGGCCGGTGAACAGACGACCGTGAATGCTGCCCAGCAGTGCGACGCCCAGGCCGATCCCCAGCTCGTAGTTGGTCTCCTCGACCGCGCCCGCCTGCCCGGCGCGCTCGGCCGGCACCGCCGATACCAGCACCGCGGCCGCGGTGGTGATGGCGATGCCGTCACCGATGCCCAGGCACACCAGGACCAGCGCGACAATCGGATAGGTGGTGTCCGGCACTGCCGCCAGCACCGCGAAACCCCCGGCCAGCGCGCCCAGCGCGACGCCCATCAGCGCGCGCACGCTCACGTGCTGCATGAGCCACGGGGTGGACAGCGAGCCGAACAGGGTGGCCAGCGCCGCGGGCAGCGTGCGCATGCCCGCCTGGGAGGGCGAGTAGCCGTGAATGTATTGCAGCCACAACGAGATCAGGAACAGTGCCGCACCGATGGCCAGCATGGCCAGCAGGGTGGCCAGCGCCGCCGCGGTGAAGGCGCGATTGCGGAACAGCCGCACATCCAGCAGCGGATCCGGCGACTTCAGCTGCCGATAGGCGAACAGCCCCAGCAGGATCACCGAGGCGGCCATGAGCACCAGATCGGTCGGGGCCGGATTGCCCTTGGCCACATGCTTGATCCCCCACGCCAGCGCCACGACGCCCAGCACCGACAACGCCGCGCTCGCCCAGTCCAGGCTGCCGTGCTGCGGCGCTCGGTATTCCGGCAGCAGCCACAGTCCGGCGACCACCGTGATGATCACCACCGGCACGTTGAGCCAGAAGGCCGCCGACCACCCGAACGCCTCGACCAGGTGGCCGCCGACCAGCGGGCCGATGGCCGCGCCCGCACCGGCCACCGAGGCCCAGATGCCGATGGCCAGTGTGCGTTCCCGGTCATCGGAGAAGATATTGCGGATCAGCGAGAGGGTGGACGGCATCACCATGGCCCCGCCGACGCCCAGCAGCGCGCGGCCCGCGATGAGCTGCGCGGGCGCGTGGGCGGTCGCCGCCACCACCGAGGCCAGGCCGAAAAGCACGAAGCCGGACAGGAACAGCCGCTTGCGGCCGTGGCGGTCGCCGATCGCGCCGCAGGTGATGAGCAGGCCGCCCAGCACCAGGCCGTACAGGTCGACGATCCAGAGCTGTTCCATCGGAGTGGGCGCCATGTGATCGATGAGCGACGGCAACGCGACATTGAGGATGGTCGCGTCCATCGCCACCAGCAGCAGGCTCGCGCACAGCACGGCGAGCATGGCCCACCGGCTCGCCGGCGCGGGCGCCACCCGGTTCGCCAGATCGTCCGACTGTTCCCGGGGTGGGATGCGGCCCACGTCTTCCGCCTCCTCGGCTAGGCATAGGTCAAGCTGCTGGCAACAACCTGGCTAAGACTACCCGGGGTGCGCGGCTCACTTGTTCGCGTTCTGCTTCGCCAGCAGGTCGCGGATCTCGGTGAGGAGCTCCAGTTCGGTGGGATCGGCCTTCACCGCGGTGGGCTTGCTGAGCCGGTTCTTGATGGTCTTCATCGGGAGGATGAGCACGAAATAGAGGACCGCGGCCACGCACAGGAAGTTGATGCCGGCGCTGATGATCGGACCGAGGGCGACGAAGGTGGACGGCTTGTCGGACAGGAGCTGGAAGCCCAGACCGTATTCCTTGTTGCCGCCGAGGGTGGCCAGCAGCGGCTCGATCACACCCTTGGTCACCGAGGTCACGATGGCGGTGAAGGCCGTGCCCATGACCACGGCGACCGCGAGATCGATGACATTGCCCCTCATCAGGAAGTCTTTGAAGCCCTTGAGCATGGTGCGCGCTTAATCCAATCCGAGACGTTTTCGTTATCTTCTGGATGGGAGTTTAAGGGCTGGTCGCGGTGCGGCGCGCACCTGGCACAGCCCCCTTGACGTGCATCACTCCGGACGGTCGGTCGGGGGCTGGCACACAATCGGCAACCCGATGGGGTCGTCTGGTACGAGCGAAGCGGCCGGACGAAAGCGAACAACCCCGGTTCCGGGCCGTGTGGCCCGGAACCGGGGTTGGGTGTGGACTACTTTCCGCCGGCCCTGTTCTTGAGGGTGGTGACGATCTCGTTGACCGCGGCGAGCACGTCCTGGGCGGCGTGGTCGAGGTTGGCGCGCACCGATTCCAGAGTGCTCTGGAGATCCTCGGGAGTGATCTTGTCGGCGAAGGCCTTCGCCATATCGGCGAGATCGGCGGCCGCGCTCTGTGCCCGGTCGGCCAGTTCGGCGGCGGCGCCGCTGGCCCGCTCGGCCAGCGCTCCCGCCGCTGATTCGGCTCGCTCTCTCAGGTCGGAGGCGGTGACCCCGAGGTCGGTGGTCAGATCGTCGGCGGTGGTGCGCAGGTCGTCGGTCAGGCGTTCGACCTTGTCATCGGAGTCGTCATCAGTGGGCATCGTCGTGGTTCCCTACTTCGATCCGCCACTCAGGCATCGGAACCCTCCCTACGTCGGTCACGCTCGGGCAGTTACAGCGATCTTTCAGCAATCGATAGTAGTCCTCTTTCGGTGCGCCATCGGCACTCTTTTCGGTGCGCGGTGGCCGGCACTTCAGAGCACGGCACCCAGGACACGCTCGATGTACTCGTTCGTGAAGCGCCCCTTCGGGTCGAAGCGGCGGCGGACCTCGGCGAACTTGTCCCAGTCCGGGTAGCGCTCGCGCAGGGTCTCGGCGGTCTGGAAGTGCCGCTTGCCCCAGTGCGGGCGGCCGTTGTATCGGTCGAAGACGCGTTCGCAGGCGCGGAAATACGGCTCGTAGTTCATGCCCTGGTACTGGTGCACGGCGATGTAGCAGGTCTCGCGGCCGCCGGCGGGGGAGAGGAAGGCGTCGTCGGGGGCGACCCAGCGCACCTCGATCGGCATCGGGGTGTCGAAATGCTTGGCCACCTCCTTGATCTCGCGGATGGCGTCGGCCGAATGCTCGCGTGGCAGTGCGTATTCCATCTCGGTGAAGCGGAACAGCCGGGGGCTGGCGAAGACCCGGTAGGAGCGCTCGACCTGGCGGCGGTAGCTGCCCGCGTAGGCGGCGCTGCGCTGGACCAGCGGGATCAGGTTCGGGCGGCGGCGGGTGAGCCGGCACAGCGCGTCGAAGGTGTAGTTGGTCATGAGGATGTCGGAGAACCAGTCCACGGCTCTGCCGCGCGGTTGCTCGGGCAGCTCGACCCGGTTGTTGCGCTTGGTCATTGCCAGCGGGCTGTGCGCGAACATGTAGAACTCGAAGTGCTCGTTGCCCTCGACGTAGCCGTCGAGATCGGCCAGTACCTCCTCGACCGGGACCGGCCGTTCGATGCCCTCGAGGACGAAGGACGGCACCATCTGCAGGGTCACGGCGGTGACCACGCCCAGCGCGCCCACGTTCACGCGGGCGGCGCGCCAGCCGTCGGGGTCGGTCTGCTCGTTGAGTTCGACCCGGCTGCCGTCGGCGAGCATGAGCTCGACGGAATGCAGTGCGGCCGAGAGGTTCTGCAGCTTGGATCCGGTTCCGTGGGTGCCGGTCGCGGTGGCGCCGGCAATGGACTGCACGTCGATGTCGCCGAGATTGGGGAAGGCCAGACCCAGCGGGTGCAGCGCATTGCTGGCGGCATTGAGCGTGATGCCGGCTTCCGCCCGGACCAGCCCGGATTCGCGGTCCACGTTCAGGATCCGGTCCAGCTTGTTCAGGCGCAGGAGTGTGCCGTCGGTGAGCACGGTCTCGGTGAAGGAGTGTCCCGATCCGGCGACCCGGACGGTGTGCCCGTTCGCTTCGGCCTGTGCGAGTACTGCCGCGACGTCCTCGGGCGAGCTCGGTTCGGCGATGGCCGCCGGGGTACAGCTCTGATCCCCGGCCCAGTTCGCCCAAGAATTGGTCATGCGACCAACTTTAAACCGCGAGTGTGATGCGCGCTACCGTTTGCGCGGGGTATACGCCGCGGCCTTGGCCCGCTCCACCTCGTCCTCGGTGAGCGGCGGCTGCGCCAGCGCCAGGCGGGGCACGCCGTCGCCGCGCACGCCATTGAGGATCAGTGCCATATAGCGCTCCCAGACCTGGGGATTGACCGGCCGGGCGAATCCGGCAATGCCGTCGACCATGTTCACCATGGCGAAGAAGTCGCCCGCCTCGATATCGGGCTGCAGCGCGCCCGCGTCCCTGGCGCGCTGGATGACCGCCTGCATGCCGGGCCGGATGTGATCCTTCATGGCGCAGAAGCGATCCATGCTGTCGTGCAATTCGAGGATGACCTCGCCGAAGCCGCGGTTGACCGCGACGTGCCGGCACGAGTACTCGAACAGGTCGACCAGGCCCTCCCAGGGGTCCGGATGGTGCAGTGCCACATCCACGGCCCCGGCGAGTTCGGTGACCATCTGGTCGAAGACCTCGGAGATGAGCTCCTGTTTGTTGGCGAAGCGGCGGTAGACGGTGCCGACGCCGACCCCGGCGCGCTCGGCTACATCGTCGAGGGTGACCTCCAGCCCGCGATCGGCGAACAGCTCGCGGGCGGCCGCGATGATGCGCTGCTGATTGCGGGCAGCGTCCGCGCGCAGACGCCGAGGTGGGGGCGCGGTGGTGACGTGATTCACACCCTGATCCTAACAGCAATCGGGATTATCTGGAGGAGCTGTCTCCGTTTTGCTGGTAGCTTTTACCGGTAAGCGGAGACGGGTTCTCCACTAATCCTAGGGGACGAGGAAAACCGCCATGACAACAGCTCTCGAGAAAGAGGTCGCGGCACCGGCCGCCGCGCCGCGGCGCGGATCGCACGCGCTGCGCTGGTGGGTGCTCGCCGTGCTCGGCGTCGCCCAGCTGATGGTCGTGCTGGACGCGACCGTCGTGAATATCGCGCTGCCGCACGCGCAGGCCGATCTGGGCTTCTCCAATGGCGATCGGCAGTGGGTCATCACCGGCTACGCGCTCGCCTTCGGCAGCCTCCTGCTGCTGGGTGGACGGCTCTCCGATCTGTTCGGACGGCGTACCACCTTCATCACCGGCCTGGTCGGCTTCGCGGTCGCCTCGGCCGTCGGCGGCGCGGCCGGCAACTTCGAGGTGCTGGTCGGCTCCCGCGTCGCGCAGGGCGTGTTCGCCGCGCTGCTCGCGCCCGCCGCGCTCTCGCTGCTGACCGTCACCTTCACCGAACCCGCCGAGCGCGCAAAGGCTTTCGGCATCTTCGGCGCCATCGCCGGCGCCGGCGGCGCGCTGGGCCTGCTGCTGGGCGGCGCGCTCACCGAGTGGGCCTCGTGGCGCTGGGTGATGTACGTGAACCTGGTGTTCGCGGCCATCGCGCTGGTCGGCGCGGTACTGCTGCTGGCCGGGCACACCGCCACCGAGCGGCCCAAGCTGGACCTGCCCGGCACCCTGGCGGTGACCGCCGCGCTGTTCGCTATCGTCTACGGCTTCTCGCACGCCGAGTCGGACGGCTGGACCAATGGCCTGACGCTGTCCTTCCTGATCGGCGGCGTGCTGCTGCTCGGCGTGTTCGCCTGGCTGGAACAGCGGGTCGCGCATCCGCTGCTGCCGCTGCGCGTGGTGCTGGACAAGACCCGCGGCGCGTCCTACGTCACGGTGTTCACCATCGGCATCGGCATGTTCGCCATGTTCCTGTTCCTGACCTACTACATGCAGCAGCAGCTGGGGTACTCGCCGATCCGCACCGGCGTGGCGTTCCTGCCCATGGTCGCCGGCATGGTGGCGGCCTCCACCACCGTGCCAGCCCTGCTGATTCCCCGGGTGGGCCCGAAGGTGACCGTGGTGAGCGGATTCCTGCTCGCCACAGTGGGAATGGTGCTGCTGACCCGCATCGGCGTGGACACCGGCTACGCGAGCCACATCCTGCCCAGCCTGGTCCTGATGGGCCTGGGTCTCGGTATGGCGATGTCGACGGCCTTCAGCGGCGCGACCTCGGGCGTGCACCACAGTGACGCCGGTGTCGCCTCGGCGATGGTGAACACCAGCCAGCAGGTCGGCGGTTCCATCGGCACCGCGCTGCTGAGCACCCTGGCCTCGACGGCTTTCAACAATTACGCGTCGAGCCACGTGCCGCCGTCCGCGGCGGTGCTGGCCGAGGCCGCGGTGAAGAGCTACACCACCACCTTCTGGTGGGCCGCAGCGATCTTCGTGGTCGGCGCGGTGGTCACCGGTCTGATCATGCCCAACAAGGTGCCGGTTCCGGCGGAGGGCGAACCCGTTCTGGCGCACTGAGTTCCGGACATGGAAGCGGCCCCGCTCACGAAAGTGAGTGGGGCCGCTTCTTTTTCGGCTTACCGCGATCAGCGGCAGTTGGAGGGTGGGGCCAGGCCCGCGAACCGGTCGGACAGGTAGTCCACGGCGGTGGCGGCGCCGGCCATGGCGGTGCCGTGGTCGGCGCCGGGGATGATGTCGAACTGGACCGGGGTGCCGGCGGCACAGTAGCGGTCCGCGGTCTCGAGGGCGAGGTCCAGGGGGACCTGGTCGTTGCTGCCGTGCCATTCGTAGAGGGGTTGGCGGATGAGCTCCGGGACGACCTCGAGGGCATTGGCGTGCATGGTGTGGATCAGGTCCGGGTCGTTCTCCTTGCCGGGGTGGAAGACGTCGCCGATGCTGTGGTTCGCGCCGACCGTAATGATGTCGTCCACACAGGAATTGGCGATGCGGTCGCGCATCCAGAAGCCGAAGGGGGTGAGCGAGCTGTCCAGCTGGATCTGGGCGGGGTACTCGCGCTCCATGCCTACTGCCACCGCGAAGCCCAGGCCGAACAGCGGCTGGGGCGTATCGCCCACCTGGATGGCCAGTTTGCCCGGATTGACCGGCACGCCGCCCTCCGCGACGCCGACGATCGGCAGCTCGGGCGCGTAGTCGGGGGCGATGGCGGCCGCGAAACCGGTGGCCATCGCACCGCCGGAGTAACCGGCCAGGCCGACCGGCGAATCACCCAGTCCCGCCGGGGCGAAACGCTCGACGGCGCGAATGCCGTCGAGGGTGATCTGCCCGCCCATGCGGGCCGCGCCGTAGGCGCTGTCGGGGCCGAGGTGATCGGGCACGGCGATCGCCCAGCCGCGCGCCAGCAGCAGCGGGAAGGCGGCAGCCTCCCGCACGCCGCCGTTGAACAGGGCGTGCGACGGCGCGCATTGCATGCCCAGGGAATTCACGAACGGCTGATACGACACCAGCGGTCGCGGGCCGGGACCCGGGGTGATGAGGGTGGTCACCGCGGCGATGGGCACGCCGGTGGAGTTCGTGGAACGGAACTTCAGCTGCCACACCGTCGCTCCGGGCCAGGGATGGTTGGGCACCAGGCGGGAATCGAGGACGTCACCGTTATGGGCGGCGGCGAGATTCCCTGACGCGTAGTAGAACCCGTCCGGGTCGGAAACCGGATAAATCGCCCCGGCCTGGGCCGCGGGGGTGGCAGCCATGGCGGCCACCAGTACCGTGGCGATTCCGAACCCTTGGACCAGCAACTTTCTGATCGACTGCCGCACCGCCAACTTGACTCCTCGAGGCCGATGGGACAACTCCGGGCAAGCGGCACTATCCTCGCAGTTCCGGGCTGCTGTTCGGGTTCATCAACACGCCGAACAGCAACGATTTAGCTAATTGGAGAGGAGGGGCGGTGGCAGCGAGAGTCGCGGACGTGGACGCCGCCCTGCTCGGCGTCATCGCCCTCGGTGGCGCGATCGGCGCGGAAGCGCGCTACGCCATGAGCCTGTGGGTGCCGCACCACGGCTCGATTCCGTGGCAGACCTTGGCGGTCAACGTGATCGGTTGCTTCCTCATCGGGGTACTGATGGTGTGTATCACCGAGATCTGGGTGGCGCACCGGCTGTTGCGGCCCTTTCTCGGGGTCGGGATTCTCGGCGGATTCACCACCATGTCCACCTACGCGGTGGAAGTTCGTACACTGCTCGAATCGGGCCGGGTCGGCGCCGGACTGGCCTACCTCGGGGGAACGGTGGCGACAGGACTGATTTCGGTCGTGCTGGGCGTGAGTGCGACACGATGGGTATCGGAGACGGCACGACGATTGGGGGCAGGCGATGAGTGACATGGTTCGGCAGTGGGTACCCGCGTCTCGGCTGACGGTGCTGCTCGGCGAGGACGACACCTATCGACACCGGCCCCGCTATCACGAGATCGTGCGGCGTGCCCGGGATGCCGGACTGGCCGGGGCCAGTGTGTGGCGCGGCGTCGAGGGTTATGGGGTGTCCTCCCATATCCACACCGCCCGGCTGCTCGATCTGGCCGAGCGGTTGCCGGTGATGGTGATGATCATCGACGACACCGCACGGCTGCGGGCGTTCGTGGAAAGCAATGCGGACCTGCTGGATTCGGTGACGGTGGCGCTTTCGCCGGTCGAAGTGCTCGCCGGAGTGCGGCGGTGACAGGGCTGCTGGTGATCCTCGGCGCGCTCTTCGGGGCGCCCGTCCGGTATCTGGTGGATCGCGCGGTGGCCTATCGATTCGATAGTGTTCTCCCCCTGGGCACACTGGCGGTGAACATGGGCGGTTCGGCCGTGCTGGGCGCGTTGATCGGTGCGGGAGCAAATCATTGGCTCCTGGCTGCCGTGGGAACGGGGTTCTGCGGCGCGCTGACCACGTTCAGTACGTTCGGGTACGAAACGGTTCGATTGGCCGAGGAGGGCGCTTACAGCTATGCGGTGGCGAACGTCGTGATCGGCGTCGGCGCAAGTCTGGCCGCGGCCTACCTCGGTGCCTTACTCGGGCAGTGGGTGTGGCCGTGATGCTCATGACCAGCCGGGCGCAGGCGATACGGAAGGGGGGTGCGAGCATGGCCCACGATCGAGCCGGACGACCGGCCCGGGCCACGGACCTCGAGGACATCGCGCACTTGGTGACGGCCTACTACAGCCGGATTCCGGATCCGTCGGATCCCGCGCAGCTGGTGTCCTTCGGCACCTCCGGGCATCGCGGGTCGAGCCTGGACTGTGCCTTCAACGAGGCGCACATTCTGGCCATCACCCAGGCGATCGTGGAATACCGTGCCTCGCGCGGCATCACCGGGCCGGTGTATCTGGCACGGGATACGCACGCGCTGTCCGAGCCCGCCTGGACCACTGCGCTGGAGGTGCTCGCCGCCAATGACGTCACCGCCGTCATCGACTCGCGCGACAGGTACACGCCCACACCGGCTTTGAGTCACGCCGTGCTGCGGCACAATCGGGGCGGGACCCGGCACCAGGCCGACGGCATCGTGGTGACGCCCTCGCACAATCCGCCGCGCGACGGCGGGTTCAAATACAACCCGCCGCACGGCGGTCCCGCCGACACCATCGCCACCGATGCCATCGCCGCGCGCGCCAACGAGCTGCTGCGCACCGGGCTGGCCGACGTCAAGCGCACCTCGCTGGCGCAGGCGCTGGCCACCAAGGTGGAGCGCTACGACTACCTGGACCGCTACATCTCGGACCTACCCAATGTGCTGAACCTGGACGCCATTCGGGGCGCCGGGATTCGGCTGGGCGCGGACCCCATGGGCGGGGCCTCGGTGGACTACTGGGAGGAGATCGGGCAGCGGTACGACCTCGAACTCGAGGTGGTGAATCCGTTCGTCGATCCGACCTGGCGGTTCATGACGCTGGACTCCGACGGGCGGATCCGGATGGATCCCTCGTCGCGGTACGCCATGGCGTCGCTGGTAGCGATTCGCGACGATTACGACATTTCCACCGGCAACGACGCGGACGCGGACCGGCACGGGATCGTGACTCCCGATGCGGGACTGATGAATCCGAACCACTACCTGGCGGTGGCGATCGAGTACATGATCGCCAATCGGATGGGGTGGGACGCGCTCACCAAGATCGGCAAGACGGTGGTGACGTCTTCCATGATCGATCGGGTGGTCGGCGTGTTCGGCCGCGACGTCTACGAGGTGCCGGTCGGGTTCAAGTGGTTCGTGCCCGGATTGTTCAGCGGCAGCCTGGCTTTCGGCGGCGAGGAATCCGCGGGCGCGTCGTTCCTGCGCATGGACGGCACCGTGTGGACCACCGACAAGGACGGCATCCTGCTCGCGCTGCTGGCCGCGGAGATCACCGCCGTCACCGGGCAGAGTCCGTCCACCCGCTACACCGAACTCGAAAAACGCTACGGCTCACCCGCCTATGCCCGCGTGGACGCCACCGCCACCCCGGAACAGAAGACCCGCCTGGCGGCGTTGACGCCCGATATGATCACCGCGACCGAAATCGCCGGCGAACCCATCACCGGCATCCAGACCCGCGCCCGTGGCAATGGCGCGGCCCTCGGCGGCGTCAAGGTCACCACCGAGAACGCCTGGTTCGCCGCCCGCCCGTCGGGCACCGAGGGCAAGTACAAGATCTACGCCGAATCCTTCCAGGGGCCCGAGCACCTCGCGCAGGTCCAGGCCGCGGCCGAGGAGATCGTCGGACACGCCCTCACGGGTGAATAGCGCGGCCTTCGGTCAGGTGTGGCGAATGGATGAATTGGTGTGTGCGCCGTGCGGATCCGGGTGGGCGGTGCGTTGTGGTGAGTGAGGTCGAGGGGCCGGTGGGCGGGCGGCATCGGCTGCCGGTGGAGATCTGGGTGCTGGTGGGGTCGGCGTTCACGATCGCCATCGGGTTCGGGTTGGTGGCGCCGGCGTTGCCGCAGTTCGCGCGGAGTTTCGAGGTGGGGGTGGCCGCTGCCTCGTTCATCGTGAGCGCGTTCGCGTTGATGCGGTTGATCTTCGCGCCGATGGCGGGTCGGTTGTTGCAGAAGCTGGGGGAGCGGCCGGTCTATCTGACCGGGCTGTTGATCGTGGCGGTGTCCACCGGTGCGTGTGCGCTGGCCCAGAGTTATTGGCAGCTGCTGGTATTGCGGTCACTGGGTGGGATCGGGTCCACCATGTTCACGGTGTCCTCGCTGGGGCTGGTCATCCGGATGTCGCCGCCCGCCGAACGAGGGCGGGTCTCGGGGGTGTACTCGACGAGCTTCCTGATCGGCTCGATCAGCGGGCCGCTGGTCGGCGGTGCGCTGTCCTTCCTGGGCCTGCGGGCGCCGTTCCTCATCTACTGCGTGGCGCTGCTGATCGCCAGCCTCATCGTCTATGTGGCGCTGCGGGATTCCCCGCTGGCCCTGCCGGAGAAATCGAACGGCGTGCCCGTGATGACCTTTCGTGAAGGGCTGGCCCGGCCCGCGTACCGGGCCTCGCTGTGGGCCAACTTCGGCAATGGCGCAGCCGTTTTCGGTGTGCGCATGGCACTGGTGCCGCTCATCGTGGTGGAGGTCCTGAAGCAGGACGCCGCCCTTGCGGGCGTGGCCCTGACCGCCTTCGCCCTCGGCAATGCCTCGGTCCTTTTCCTGTCCGGGCGCTGGTCGGACACGGTGGGCCGTAAGCCCTTCCTCATCGCAGGAACCCTGGTCTGCGCCGTCGGCACCGCGGGCATCGGCCTTGCCCCGACCCTCGCCTGGCTGCTGGTCGCCTCCTGCGTGGCAGGCATCGGCTCCGGCATGTTCACCCCCGCCCTGCAAGCGGCGGTCGCGGACATCATCGGCCCCGGCACCCGAGGTGGCCCGGTCCTCGCGGGCTACCAGATGTCCGCCGACCTGGGCACCTTCCTCGGCCCCTACGCCATCGGCATGCTCGCCGACCGCGTCTCCTACGGCGTGGCCCTGGGTGTGACCGGCGCACTGCTGGCCTCGGCATCGGCGGTCTGGCTGCTGGCACCGGAAACCCTCCGCCGAAGAGAACCCGCCGCAGCCACCGCCGCCTAGCGGGTCGGCCGCAGATTTTGGTGGGGCGGGGTGGGTGTTGCTCGGGCAGGGGCGTCGGGCAGAGTGTTGCGGGTGAGCAAACCGACTTCGAATCACACACCGCGGCCGGTCTCGAGCAAGACCACCTACGCGCTGGCCGGGCTGGCCGTTGTCGTGGTCGCGGTGATCGTGGCGGCCCTCTATCTGTGGAATCGCGGCGGCGGGGACGAGGTGCGCAACGACGGGTACGGTCCGGTGCACGATCCTGCGGTGTCGGTGGCCCTGGATTCCGACGGAGCCATTGTGCTGGGCAAGCCCAATGCGAAAACCATTGACATCTATGAGGATCCGCTGTGCCCGGCGTGTGGTCAGCTGGAGAAGAGCTACGGGCAGGAGATCGCCCAGCAGGTCGACCTCGGCAAGATCGCGGTGCGGTACCGCCTGGTGAACTTCCTCGACCCGCGGTCGGCCAGCAAGGACTACTCCACCCGCGCGGTGGCCGCCAACGAGTGCGTCGCCCAGGCGGGTGACGGTCCGGTCTACTCGAAGTTCCACTCGCTGCTGTTCACCACCAAGCAGCCCGCCGAGGGCGGTTCCGACCACGACAACAAGGAACTGGCCGCCATCGCCAAGGAGGCGGGCGCCGGTGACGACGTCGCCAAGTGCATCACCTCCGGCGACCGCGCCGACACCGGCCGCGCCCACGCCGAAGCCGCGCTGAAGGCACTCAACGATGCCCTCAACAATCGCGCCGCCACCCCGTCGGCGTTCATCGACGGCAAGAAGGTCGACGTGAACAACAAGAACTGGGTCTTGGACGCCGCGAAATAGGCTGGGCGGTAAGGCTTCAGGCGTCGAGGACGGGCCTGCGCAGACGACCCGTGTAGGTGGCTGCCCGGCCCAGCGCGTCCTCGGCGGCATCGAGTTCGATGAGGGCCTCGTCGAACACCTCGGCGGCGCCGGCGACGCAGTAGGCCGGGGTGGTGAGTGCTCCGGCGCCCGGTGTATCGAGCAGCAAGCCGGAGTCGGGAAGATCGCGGTAGGCGGCGGTCAGGTCTGCCAGGTCCGCGCGGAGGGTCTGCAGCCGACCTTGCAATAGCTGTCGCCGCTGTTCCAGCAGCAGTGGGTCCCGCAGGTCGGCTTCCGCGCTCGGTTCGTGGTCGCTCATGCGACCAGCATGCCGCGGTGGGCCGGGACATGCGGTGGTGCACAGGAATTCGGATGTTCTTGTGCACCACCGCATGCCGGGCGGAATGGGTGGGGTGCGGCCCTCGGGGGAACGGAGAAGTGAGCCGCACCCCGGGGAGGGAGCCGGGCTGGGGGCTCGGCTCCGTGGTCGGGGAGGGGATCTTGCGGGTCAGCGCGATGCGGCTCGGCTGGGGGTTTCGGGGATGTCGTTGTCCGGGGTGGCGCGGGACAGCTGGGGGTGGATGAGGATGTGGGATTCCATCGGGTAGGCCAGGTCCTCGGTGAAAGGTGCTCCAGCCGTGGCGGTTTCGATGGGGTCCGGAACGACGCGCAGGGGGTGTGGCCTGGTGGGTGCGTCGATGTCGGTGTGCGGGAACAGGTAGCGGGCACCCTCGCGGACGGTTTCGTGCGACTCGCCACTGGGGTCGATCCAGCGCATGCGATCGGTATCCGAGAGATAGACGCGCCAGGGGTGTTTTCCCTTGTCGGCCAGTAACTTCAGCCGATGGTGATGGGTGCACAGGACGGCGCGGTAGGCCGGATTCGGGCCCGTGGCGCCTCGGGAGGGATGCGGCTCGAACTGGACCAGAGTGGTTTCCGCCGCGGGCATGGTGCAGCCGGGGAAGCGGCACAGGCCATCGACGGCGCGGACCTCACGGGGTGGGGCGCTCGAAAAAGCTCGTACCGCCACGGGTTTCGAATCCAGAGCGGTCATGGCGCGTTCCCAGGGAGCCTGCCGGACCGTATCGGTCCGTGCCTCCGGCCTGCGCGAGGTGCGGGGGCCCGGCGCATCGGCCGGTTCGGCGCGCTGGGGAGCCACTCCGTCCGTCGCGTTCGTCTCCTGGGCGGCCTCGTTCGGGAAGTACTCCGGAATCACCTGGAAACGTGCATGTTCGGCAAGGGTGCGAGCGAGGGCGCCGTCGATGGGGCCGTAGCCGGAGAGGAAGGCCGGATCGTCGCGCAGACCCAGCAGGGTTTCGGCGGAGACCCCGACCTGGATGAGCGGGCGGCGGGGCGTTGCAGGGGCGTCGGCCTTGGGGCAGTCGAGTCCCCGGCCGCAGCCGCAGCGCAGGCGGCCGGAGCCGTCGGCGAGCGCGATCAGCGCGTCGGTGCGGCGCTGGGACATGGTACGGGGATCGTCCTCACAGACCTGGAGGCTCATTTCGCGTAGCCGCATGGCGAGCGCCTGGGCGCCGGCGGCGGGCAGCAGGCCGTCGAATACGGCCATGCCGTCCTGTACCGCGCGAATGCGGACATCGCGGTCCTGCTCGCGCTTCTCGCGGCGGCGGGTCTCGCCCTCGGGGTCCAGCCGGGTGACCCAGCGCTGGGCGGTCTGGCGTAATCGGGCCGGATCCGAGCGCAGCGCCGCCTCGATCAGCTTGGGCTCCAGCACTTCTCGCACCTCGTGCGGCAGGCCGCGCAGACTGTCCGCGATCACCTGCACCCGCGACAGGTCGATCCGCCCGGCCGCGAAGGCGTGCTTGGTCTGCGGTAGGGAATCCAGCGCCAACCCGATATCGATGAGGGCCGCCGCCACCGCCTCCGATACGTGCACCGCCACGGCGATCTCCGCCGCGGCGAACTCCCCGGCACGCACCCCGCCCGCCCCCGGCGCGGCATTCCCGGCCCGATGCCGGCGATACACCTCCCGCACCGCTGTGATTTCCGCCGCCTGTGCGAACGCCGCCGCCCCGTGTGCCCGCCGCAGCGCGTCGATCAGCTCTTCGTCGCCCATCGCCTCCACCTCTCGGCTATCGAACATGCGTTCGAGAGTACATCGAGAAGATCGCCGCCGCCAGCCTCTGTACAGGCGATTTGGTTTGTTCGACACCAGTCGTGTAACTTCGTTCAAGCAGGCAGGGCAACGCCCCGCTGGCAGAGAAGTGAACACGGGGCTATGGCGCAGCTGGTAGCGCACCACACTGGCAGTGTGGGGGTCAGGGGTTCGAGTCCCCTTAGCTCCACCAAAGGGGTCATTGCACGAACCGATCCCATCGGGGCCGGTACCGCGTCTGCGGTACCGGTCCCGTTCTCGTTTCCGGGTTGGGGGATGCGGAAGGTGGGGATGAGCCGGTCGGGTCCGGCGATCTTGACGTGGGCGACCAGGGTTTCGATCAGCGCCTTGGATTGGGTGTGGTTGCCGCTGGTGACGATCTCGACGATGTGGTCGGCGATCCGGTCCAGGGTGGCGGGCGCGGGTGAGCTGGGAACGTTGGCGAGCGATTCGGTGAGTTGATCGCGGCGGGCGAGGAGTTGCGTTGTCTTGGAGCGTAGTTCGGTCAATCGGCCGCCGACGAGTTCGGGTTCGAGGGTGCCGTTCTCGAACGCGGCCAGGTAGCGGTCGACGGATTGCTGGGTTTTGGCGAGTTGGGCTGTGACGGTGGCCAGTTCGGCGCGGGTGTCGCTGCTGGTGTCGCCCCGTGCTCGGCGAACTCGCCGGCCGCTCGGTCAGCTGGGTCAAATCCCTCGAGACCGGCCGTCTGAAGCTGCCGCGCCTGCCCATGCTCATCCGCCTGGCCGAGATCCTCGATGTCAACGACCTGACCCAGCTGACCGGCGAGCAACCCCTGGCCCGCTCGGTCTACGCGAAAGCGACACACCCAGCCCTGCCCAAGGTCACCGAAGCACTCGCCTCCTATCCGGTCACCCCCAGCACCGAGAACGCCGATCTGTCGCCCGAGGCGCTGTCCGCGCGTGTGCAGCAGGCGTGGGTGTTGTGGCATGGTGCGGCCCACCAGCGCTCGGCGGTGGCGACCTTGTTGCCGAATCTGTTGTGCGATACGCGTGTTGCGGTGCGACAGCTCGACGGCAAGGACCGTCGCAGGGTTCAGGCGCTGCTCGCGCAGGTCTACCACCTCACCCAGCTGTATCTGTCGTTCCAACCGCCCGCGGCGCTGGTGCTGATGTCGGGCGACCGTGCCATGACAGCTGCGCAGGATGCCGACGACCCGCACGCGATGGCCGCCGCGGCTTGGTATGTCAACCACGTGTACCGCGACGCGGGCGAGGAACACGAGGCGCGCGTCGCGTTGGCCCACCAGATGTGCGCGCTACTGAGCCCTGACAAGGCAGGCCCGGACCTTGCGCTGTGGGGATTGCTGCACCTAGCGATGGCGCTGTCGTACACCAAGATCGGTCGCGAGGGTGACGCCCTACGTCATTGGGATGAGGCAGACCGTGCCGCGCGGGCGCTCGGTGACGATTACGTGCACCCGTGGCTGATCTTCGCTCGCGCCATGGTTGACGCCTACATGATCACTATCCAGGCCGACTTGATGCACAGCGGCTACGCCATCCAACAGGCCGCTCGCGTCGAGCTGGACAAGATGCCCTCGGCCACTCGCCGCAGCTTCCACACCGCCGAAACCGCACGCGCACATCACATGCGCGATGAACCCCTCGCCACCGTGACGCTGTTGTCGAAGGCGAATCGGGAATCGCCGGACACCTTCGGGTTCTCACTGTTCGCCCGCTCCGCAGTGCCCGATCTGGTCGAGGGCGGCGGCGCGACAGTCCGAGCGGACGCCGAACGACTCGCATCGGTGCTCGGACTCGAAGTCTGACACCGCCGACACTCACCGAACCTACGGGTTGAGCGTGCCCGCGTTGTTGATCAGCAGGTCGATGTGCTCGAAGTCGTCGTGCAGCCGCTGCGCGGCCTTGCGCACCGACGCCTGCGAGGACAGCTCGATCTCCAGGATCGGCAGGTCCGCCCCCGCACCGTCTGGCGAATCAGTTCCGCTGCCGCACCGGCCTTTTCCACATTCCGGCAGGCCAGTACGACGCGCGCCCCCGCTCGGCGAGCCGCAGCGCCGTCTCCAGCCCCACTCCGGCGCTCGCTCCGGTCACCACGGCGGTTCGTCCCGCCGGATTCGGGATATCCGCGGCGGTCTACCACGTCATTGAGCTACCCACGGTCGACCCTGACTCCTCAGCTCCATCATTTCCGCCAGAGAGCCTAGATCGACTCGGGCAGGGGTACCGGTCGACTGGGCTCGCGCCAGCGGCTACCGGAAGGTCAACTGCGCGATCAGGTGCCGATGGTCGCGAATGAGCGGCAGCCGACGTTGGGCCCCGAGAGCCAGCGGACCGGACCAGCCGCGCCCCGGAATCATCCGAAGCTCTCGGTAGGACGCGACTCCCGGAATTCGTTGCGGCAGTGCGCGAGTTTGCGGCACGGTGAGGCCGAACGGCATGTGCGGAACCATGTAGTCCGATTTGCGCGATAGCCGCACGCCCTTCGCCGTGCGCTTGGTGAACCCGGGCGGCAGCACGTCGAAGATCAGGCTCGCACCCGGAAACCGTTGGGCCATATCGCCGATGAGAGAGAAGACCTCATCCGGCGACAGGTACATGAACAGCCCCTCGGCGGTGATCAGCACATCCGTGCCGTCGACCAGGTCGAACCAGGCGCGGTCCAGGGCCGACATGGCCACCGACCGCATCCGTGCTTCGGTCGGTAACAACTGCCGCCGCAGGTCGATCATCTCCGGCAGATCCACCGAGATCCAGTCCAGGTCCGGTGCGCCGAGTCGCCAGTAGGTCGTCTGGAGGCCCTCACCGAGCGCCACGACGGTGCCGCCGGGCGAATCCCGGTGAAAGCGCTGTATTTCCGCGTCGATGGTGCGTGCCCGCAGCACCTGGGTTCGGGCGGGGTGCCCGAAGGTCCGGAAGTCGAAATTGATTGCTTCGCACAGCTTTTCGGCGAGAGGGTCACGAAAATCCGTATAGGACGCCGCGGATTCGACCGCCCGGGTCCACAGCGTCCACAGGGCCGTGACCGGAACCCCCTGCAACGCCGCCACGGAAATCTCGCTCACAGTTCGCGCAATCGCACGAGGGGAATCCGGCGCTCGGTGCGGGATTGATACTCCTGGTAGAACGGCCGGTCTGTGGTCAAGGCCGCCCAAAGCCGTTCGTACTCGGGTTCTTCGATGATCTCCGGCTGCGCCTGGAAGGAGGCGGACCGCACCTTGACCCGCACCTCGGCATTGGCGCCGGTGTCGGTGAGGTTCCAGTACCAGGCCGGATGCTGGGGCGCTCCGATGAAGGACGCCACCACGATGCGGTGCCCCGCCCCGTCCACCCAGAAGGGCAGCGCCACCTTGTGGGTCTTCCCGCTTCTGCGGCCGACCGTCTGCAACAGCAGATGCTCCATCCCCGAGCTGATCCAGACCTCCTCCATATCGGTGAATTCCATGCCCATGACATGTTTGCGCCCGAGCTCGATGAGTTTGGCTCGCTCGGGTTCGGTGAACGGGTTGTTGCGCTGATTGGTCAGGCTCACATCACACCTCCATTGACTTCGAGAATCGCCCCATCGGCGTAGGAAGGCGCGCCCAGCGCGACCGGCAGTTCGGCCAGCTGCCATACCGCCGATCCGTCGTGCCAGCGCACCTGTTCGGGCTCGAGGGCCAACCGCGCGTCGGGATAATCGCGCAGTAGCATGCCGATCGCGACCTCGAGTTCCATACGCGCGATCTGGCTGCCCAGGCAGTAGCGCGCGCCGTAGCCGAAGGCCATGTGGGGCTTCGCGTTTCGGGTGGGGTCCACCCGCTCCGGATCGGCGTAGACGGTCGGATCCAAATTGGCCGCGCCGATGGACGGGACAACGAAGTCGCCGGGCATCATGTCCACGCCGCCCAGCGAGATGGGCTCACGAACCCGCCACGGCAGTCCCTCACCGCCGGCCAGGGCGATGGTGCGCAACAGCTCGTCGACCGCACCTGGGATCCGATCCGGATGTGCCCGCAGTTCGGCGCGGAGGTCGGGGCTGAGCAGCAGCCGCAGCACGATCTTGCTCAGCATGTGCGCGGACGATTCGTAGCCGCCGACGATGAGGGCGAAGACGACGGTGACCAGTTCCCACTTCTCCAGGTCGTCGCCGTGCAGCACGAGGTCGGAGACGAAATCGCCGGTGGGCGTGGTCCTCCGGGCCTTGATGAGCCCCAGTACGTACTTGCCGAGATCCTGCAGTGCGGTCTCGGCGCTGCGCGCGCCGGCGTCCGCCACCGAGGCATCGGCCAGCAGCGCGCTCACCCACTCCCCTACGTCCTGTTGATCGCCCTCGGCGATGCCGACCAGCTCCCCCAGCACATTCAGCGAGTAGGGTTTGGCGACAACGGATACGTAGTCGCCCTGTTCCGCCGCGGCCAGTTCCGCGAGCCGCCGGGTCATGATCACCGCGGCGGCGGCGCGCAACGCGGCCATCCGTGCCGGGGTCAGTTCCCGGCCGATGACCCGCCGCAGTTTGGTGTGGATGCTGTCGTCGAGGCTGCCGATACCGCCCTGGAGCAGCAGGCCGGCGGTGAGCCGCGGTGCGGACTCCTGCGACATGCCGGTGCGGCTGAATGCCTTCTGGGAGTAGACGGTTCGTACGTCTTCGTATCCGGTGACCAGCCATGCCGCGTCACCGTAGGGGTATTGCACCCGCGCGATGCCGCCCGATCCCCGGACCTCGTCCATGACCGGATCCAGGTGCAACGATCTCATCGTCTCCGAGGGATACCGATGTACGGGACATTGCGTTATGTCCATTGGGCCCTTCCCATCGACGCGTGCGTTCGAATACGCCACTGCGCCAACATTTCTCAATATTCACTGTGCTGAATTGCGCGAATTTAACGATGGCTCAATATTTTTCGAAGATCGCGGGTGCCCCCCTGGCCCGATCGAGCGCACCGGCGCGGCCGTAGATACATTCCGACAGGGCAGCGGCGAAATCCTCGACGGCTGCCTCGGCGACGCCGATGGGCATGCTGTGAAAGACGTGCCACAGCCCGCGGAATTCGCGATGCCGCAGGGGCACACCGAATTCCGCCGCGTGCGCGGCGAAGCGGCGGGCGTCCCCGCTCAGCAGGTCGTCACCGGCCGAATGCATGACGATCGGGGCAACCCCGGCGATATCGCGGTAGAGCGGCGAGCGGTCTCGCCGTTCGGACTCCGGGACACCCGGCAGATAAGCGTCGATCAGCCCGGCCAGCAACGACGGAGTCAATACCGCGTCTCTGTTCGTAATACCCTGAAAAGCAGAGGAATTCGAAGTCAGGTCCAGCATCGGGCAGATGAGTCCCAGAATGGCGGGCTGCGGCAAGGGATCGCCGCGCAGCTGCAGGGCGAGGTCCACCGCCAGTCCTCCTCCGGCCGAATCACCCACGACCGCAATGCGTTCAGCGGGTATTCCAGCATCGACGAGCGCCCGATACGCGGCCACGGTGTCCTCGATCGCCGCCGGATAGGGGTGTTCGGGAGCCAGGCGGTAATCCAGGACGTGCACTGTGGTGTCCATTGCGGCGGCCAGCGCACCGGCGAGGGTGCGGGCCATGCGCGGTGTGCCGAGAGCGTACCCGCCACCGTGCAGATAGAGTACGGCAGCGTCCGGAGGAGCCGCGCGGGGCTTCAGGACTTCGACCGGTAGGCCGCCGAGCCGACCGGTTCGCACGGCGACACCGCGCGGGGCACGAGCGTAGGTCGTGCCCGCGTCGATCCGGGCACGGACCGTGGGCCAGTCCGGGGCCGGGCCGAACCACCAGCGGCTCACCACGCAGGTGAGGAAGCGCCAGAGCAGCGTGTCCACAGTGTCATTTCCGTTCCGCCGGGCACGGCGTCAGGTGGTAGTCGAGCGGGTTCGGGGCGCTGCGGATCAGCTTCTCGTAGCGGTGCGGGCTCCATGGCCACACTTCCGGCACGCCGTCCGCGCCCAGATACCAGCTGCGGCAGCCGGTAGCGAATGCCGTATTCGGCGCGGCCTCGCGCATGCGGGCGTTATAGCGGTCGGTGGCCTCCCGGGTCGGCGCGACGGTCTCGAATTCGCCCGCGCGCCAGCGTCGCAACCAGCCGACAATGCGGACCGACTGCGCCTCGGCGATCGCGGTCAGCGGATGGTTGGCGACCGGGCTGTGCGGGCCAATGAGCATGAACAGGTTGGGGAACTCCGGGATCATGACGCTTTCGTGGGCGCGCGGGCCGCTCGCCCACGCCTGATCCAGGGTGTGGCCGCCGAGGCCGGTGATCGCCATCGGGCGCATGTACGCGTGCGAGTCGAACCCGGTGGCCAGCACGAGGACATCGAGTTCACGCAGCCGCCCGTCGACCGTGACCACGCCGCGCTTCTCGACGCGGTCGATGCCGTCGGTCACCACGGTGACGTCGGGACGCTGAACGGCCCGGTAGAAGCTGTCCGACACCACCATGCGCTTGCACATGGCCTGGTAGTCCGGTGTCAGCTTGCGGCGTAGCTCGGGATCCCGGACCGACCGCAGATGTTGTTCCACCACCCACTGGATGAACCGGCGCATCCGACCCGGATGCACGAGACCCTGCGAGGCGGCGGCGAAGGCGGCGCGAAAGAACCAGTAGGACGCCACGCCGAGCACCGGCGCCCGCCGATACAGCGCCTTCGACAGCGGCGTGTATTTCCGATTGACGGTCGGCAGAATCCACTGCGGAGTTCGCTGGAACACAACGACTTCGGCTGCGTTGCCCGCCAGCGCACCGACCAGCTGCGTGCCGGTGGATCCGGTGCCGATCACGCCGACCCGCGCGCCGGTCAGCTCGATATCGTGCCGCCAGCGCGCCGAATGCATGACGTCGCCGCCGAATTCGTCCAGGCCGGCGATATCGGGCCAACTCGGGTGATGCAGAAAGCCCGTCGCGCACAGCACGAAGTCGAAATCCTCGGCCGTCTCGTCCGAGGCGCTGACCTGCCAGCGCGCGCCGTCGAACGTCGCGCCGGTCACCTCCACACCGAAACGCGTCCATTGGTGCAGCCCCTGCGCGCGGGCCACCCCGAGGAGATACCGCTGGATGTCCGGGCCCGACGAATACATGTGCCGCCATTGCGCATTCGGGGCGAAGGTTAACTGGTAATACCGCGACGGCACATCGCAGACCAGCCCGGGATATGTGTTGTCCCGCCAGGTGCCGCCGAAATCATCAGCCTTCTCATAAATGACGAAGTCGGTGAATCCGGCCCGCTGCAGCGCAACTCCCATGCAGATGCCGGAGATTCCGGCGCCGATGATGGCGATCCGTGGAGTTCTCATCCGATGGCCATCGCTCACTGGGCCTGCGCTGTCGCGGAGACCTCGGCGGCGAAGGCGGCCGGGTCCACGGCCCGGCGCGTGTTCGAGATGCCGGACGCGACGGAGACGCCCAGCGGGCCGCTCCGGTCGTACAGGGTGGCCGCGGCGATCGCGATGCCACCCGCGGTGATCCGTTCCTGGGCCTGCAAGCCCACCTCGGAGCTCTCGGGCAGGCGTGAAAGCGTAAGTGTCACATCACAATTGATGTACCCGATGCCCGCGCTTCCCCAATTGCAGAGCATGCTGGTGGTATCGGCGGCATAGGCGGCCATCTGGAGTGGCGAGTTGGACTCACCCTCGACCATCGGGGCTACGTCGTGCCATACGGACTTGCGATCGCCGTTCAGACCCGCCGCGAAATCACCGGTCCAGTCCTGCTCGCCGAATTTGAACTGGATCGGATTCCATTCGGCGCTCGGCGGCGGCGCCGCGAACTGCCGGTCCGGCTGCCAGACCTGTCCCGGCGATTGCTCCCCTGCGGCCAGGTACATCAGGGTCGCACGCACCCGGACCTCACCGGCCTGCTCGAGCGCGACATCGACGACACGCACCCGCCTGCCGTCGCGAACCACCTCGCTGCGAAACCGGATCGGTTCGTAGACCACCGGTCGGAACAGATCGACCGTGAACCGCGCCGGCACGAACAGCGTTCCGGGATTGTGTGTTTCGGCTTCCCGCGCCAGGAGCCCGCAGACCGCCGTCCCGGCCACCTGCGACGGCGCCCATGGGCTGACCGCCCATTCGGTCGCGACATACTGTCCGCCGACACTTTCGAAGAAGGCAGCCACTACGCCATACCCCTGTCGATCTCGAATTGCACTGAGTTGGACATGTTTCAGCCGGTCGCTACCGCGGAACTCTCGGCGCCGTACCGAGAAATGCGGGGGCGCAAGGGATCCGATTCCATCCGGGTCGCTGGATGTCGCCGCCCGGCGGCAGCGCCGGGGTGCCCTCCGGCGCGGGGCCGACGATGACATGCGCATTGGTGCCGATGGCGCCGAACGAACTCACCCCGGCGAGCGGGCCCGCCTCTTCGAGCGACCACGGGACTTCGTGCCCGGAGAACCGAATATCGCTGCCCTCCAGATCGATTCGCGGGTTCAGCGTCTGGAAGTGCGCCAGCGGCGGCACCGTCCGTTCGCGAACACACAGCAGCGCCTTGATCAGCCCGGCCACTCCGGCGGCGGCCTCGAGATGGCCGAGGTTGGCCTTCACCGCGCCCACATGCAATGGCTTGCCGCCGTTTCGGGTACCCAGCGCGGCGACAATGGCGCTCGCCTCGATGGGGTCGCCGAGGGAAGTGCCGGTGCCGTGCGCTTCCAGCAGTCCGATCTCCTCGGGCTTGCATCCGGCGTCGGCCAGCGCCGCCTCGATCACCCGGCGCTGAGCCTCGGCGTTCGGCGCGGTGAAACCCGAGGAGCGCGCGTCCTGGTTGACCGCGGTGCCGTGAATGACACCCAGCACCCGATCGTTGTCGCGGACGGCGTCGGCCAGCCGCTTCAGCACGAGCAAGGCGCCGCCCTCGCCCCGGACATAGCCGTTGGCCCGCGCGTCGAAGGCCTTGCACAAGCCGTCGGGGGCCATGGCGCCGGTCTGCTGGATGACCGCGGTGGAGCGCGGCGACAGCATCAGGCTCACACCGCCCGCGAGCGCGAGGTCGGATTCACCGCGCCGCAGCGCGGCCACCGCGTGGTGGACGGCCACCAGCGAGGAGGAGCACGCGGTGTCGAATCCGGCCGCGCCGCCGCTGAATCCGAAGTGATAGGCGATGCGGCCCGCGGCGAAACCACCGCCGATGGCCAGCGCCCAGTGCGGATCGACCTGTTCGGGTTCCCAGGCCGCGTAGTCCTGACGTCCGGCAATGCCCACGTAGGTGCCGACCGATTCCGGAAGCTCCCCGTTCGGGTCCATCCCGGCGTGCGCCAGCGCCTCCCAGGCCACCTCCAGCATCAGTCGATGCTGGGGGTCCATGGCCTGGGCCGCCTTGGGGGCGAAGCCGAAGAAACCGGGGTCGAAGGAGAGCGGGTCGGTGACGAAACTGCCCCGCGTCGGCAGGTAGTCCCATTCGTCCTCGAAGGGCCAGCGCCGGTGCCTGGGCATATCGGTGATCAGGCTGCGCCCTGCGCGCAGTGCCGCCCAGTAGGCATCCAGATCCTCGATGCCATCGGCGAAGCGCAGGCCCGCCCCGATGACCGCGATGGGCCCGCCGACCGGGGTCGACGGCGACTGCTCGCGTAGCTCCTTGATCGTCGCGGTGGCGCGGCGCAGCGCCGCGCGCAGGGCCGCCGTCGAATCCGGATCGTCCATGGAAGTGTCTCCTGATGTCATGTCAGCCGACGGTCACAGGGACCGTGGGCAGTGTGTCGGTGAGTCGTTCGCCGATCGCGCCCGCCAGCGTCTCGGCGGTGCCGTAGGTCCACAGCAGGGTGGGCGAAAGCCGCAGTCCGAACGCGGATTCCAGGCGGTTGCGCAATTCCAGACTCATGAGGGAATCGAGCCCGAGCGCTTTGAACGGCGTGCGGGAATCGAGCTCGGCCGCGTGCATGCGCAGTACGCGCGCGGCCACTTCGGTGATCTTGTCCCGGACCAGGACGTGCCGACCGGCGGCGGTGGAATCCGCCAGCGCCGCGTGGAATTCGACCGCCCCCGCCACCGCCGACACGAGCGCGCTCCGCTGCCGCAGCAGCTGCCAGCTCGGTTGGGCGGCGGCGTCGGGATACGCATCGAACCACAGTCGTGGGTCGAAGGCCATATACCCGGCCACGGCTCGGTCCTGGGCGAGGAAGCCGGCCATGGCGTGCCACGCCTCGCCGGTGGTGTAGCTGGTGATTCCGCGTTCGATGAGCCGAGCACGCCGATCATCCTGTGCCGCGGCCAGACCCACGTCAGCGAAGTATCCCCATTGGATGCTCAACCCGGGCCGCCCCGCGTGCCGACGCGCCAACGCGAGCGCGTCGAGATAGGCGTTGGCCGCTACGTACGCGGCCTGTCCGGAGCTGCCGATCAATGCGGCGGCCGAGGAGAACAGGACGAACAGGTCCAGGGGATCGTCGGCGGTGAGCGTGTCCAGGTGCCGGGCGCCATCGATCTTGGGCCGAAGCACGCGCTCCAACCGGTCCGCCTCGAGCCCCAGGATGGTGGCGTCGTCGAGGATGCCAGCGGCGTGGAAAACCCCGCGCAGCGGCGGAAGTTGCGCGCGGATCGCGTCCAGTGCCGAGGCGAGCTCGGCCGCGTCCGCCACATCGGCCCGATAGCTGTGCAGCCCGGCCGCTTCCACCGAGTCCGGTGCGTTCATGCCGATCAACGCCACCGCGCCCGCACCATTGGCGAGCAGGTGGTCGGCCAGACTGCGGCCCAGCGCGCCGTGACCGCCGGTGATGACATAGGTGCCGTGTGCGCGGAAACGCCCCTCCGGCAGGGGATCCGGAGCGATGTCGGTGACCCGGCTCGGTCCAGTGAGCACGAGCGCGCCCCGGCTCTCCTGCTCGATCCCGGCGAAAGCCGCCAGCAGGGCCGCTGCCCCAGTGAATTCACCGACGGTGATGGCTCCCGGGGCTGCGGCCCGCACACCGACCCGCTGCCACGCCTCCCGCAGTGCGGCGGCGAACCTTTCGGGACGACGAACCATCAATCCGGGGACATCGACTGCCGCGAGGGTGATCCCGTTCGCGAACTGCCGCAACCCGATCCGACGATCGATCCGGATATCCGATGCGCCGACCGCGAGAAAGCGCCCGTCCTCGGCCAGCACCCGCAGGCCGAGCTCGTCGGTCGACCCGGTCAGCGGATCGAGCACCACGTCGACCCCACGGCCGCCGGTCACCGCCCGCACCGCGTCCGCCCAATCCGGCGTCCGGGAATCGAAGACATCCTCGAGGCCGTGGTCGCGACGCAGCTCGTCCCGCTCCGCCGCGGTGGCGGTGGTGGCGATGATCCGCGCCCCGAGTTCGCGGGCGACGCGGAGTGCGGCTCGTCCCGATACCGTTGCGGCGGAGTGGATCAGCACCGTCTCTCCCGGCTCCAATCGAGCGAGGGCGGTGAACGCGTACCAGGCGGTGGTGATCGCCATGGGCAAGGCCGCGGCGAGCTCGGCCGACATGGCGTCCGGAATCGGTTGCGTGTGATCGGCCCGCACGGTCAGATGCGTTGCCAGGGAACCGAACCCACAGGCCACCACCCGGTCGCCGACGGCGCGATCGGTGACCCCGGGACCGACCGCGCGGATGACACCCGCGCACGCGAGGCCCAGTGGATTCCGGTCCTCTGCGTCGCCGGGAGACGTCCCCACCGCCCGTAGCGCGTCGAGGTAATCCACCGCCGCCGCTTCGATGTCGATCACCACCTCGCCCGACTCGGGTGAACGCACCTCGAACGGCCGCAGGTGCGGCTGGGCTCCGATCCGTCCGGCAGCGCCGACGAGCTGGAACGTACGCGTCGTGCCATGCCAAGGACGCACAGCCGCAGTGTTTTCCGGCTGCTCTCCCTGTTCCAGACGGCCCACGTACCGCCCGGCTCCGGTGCGCAGCACGATCTGGTCCTCGCCGGTTCGCGCCAGGAGTTCGGCGGCGCACTCATCGAACCGCCGGTGCGGTGCGCCGAGATCGGGTGCGGCGAGATCGATGATCTCGGTGGACAATTCGGGGTGCTCGCGGCGCGCGACCCGAGCGAATCCCCAGTACAACGCGCCACCTGGGTCGGGGCACTCGGCGGGGTCGATCGCCTGGGCCGCCGTGGTCACCACCACCAGCCGTGGTGTCGCAGCGCATGATCGGACGCATGCGGTGACAAGGTCCCGGAGTTCGAGCAGCCCTCGGCGCTGGAGGTCCAAGCCCGCGTCGGCCGGGGGCGCGAGGTGCACTATCGTGTCGGCCTGCTCGGCGCCGACGGTGGCCCCACCGCGGCGCAGCGCCGCGGTCAGCTCGGCGACGGCGTCTCCGAACCCGGTGACGGCGAAAGTTCCTGCAGGCCCGCCCGTTTCCACGCGGGTGGCCGCCTGCCAGAGGAAGGACAGTTCACGGTCGTGCGTCCCGGTCTCGGCGCGCACGTCCTCGATCGCGAGCAGTTCGAGGCCCAGGATGCGGGCCAGCGGCGCACGCTCGTCGTCGAAGACGTGAATATCGGCCGTGGCATCGGAGCGTCGGACGGCATAGGCCCAGGCGGTGTCGAGGTGTCCGGCCGGTCGGCCGTCCAGCAGCAGTTCATCGATGCCGCCGGGCAGAATGGTGTGCTCACCCTCGAACAGCGCCAGCGCCGTCTGCATGGCGCAGTCCACGAGCGTGGCGTGCAACTCGCCCGGATGCGACGTGGCGCGAGCGCTCTCGCTGAGCACGATCCTGCTCAGCGCGAACTCACCCGCTTCGTCGCGCCCGCGCCGGAGCTCGCACAGCCCTTGGAAATTCGGCCCCAGGTCCACCCCGCGCCGGGCGCAGGTGGCGTAGAACTCGGCCACCGGCAGCTCGTCGCCGGGCAAGGGTTCGCCGGGTAGGGACGGGAACGGTCGCGGCGGGGCGCCACTGTCGGGGGTCCGCAGCGCACGTCCGCGCGCATGCACCGTCCACGTCTCGGCGTCCGTGTCCAGCGCCGCGATCTCGAAGCTCGCCCCGGCCGCGAAGTCCTGCCGCAGCGTGATTTCGACCCGGGACGGCATCGCGCCCAGGGTGAGCATTTCCACGAACCGCAACCCTGACAACGACACCGTGTCCGCACCGAATCGGGTGCGCGCCACCGCGAGCGCCAGCACCGCCCAGAACGCGCCGGGAACCACCACCGCGTCGCCGACCACATGATCGGCCAGCCAGGGGATCCCCGCCGGGTCGACCGGCAGCGTCGCGTGCCAGGTCCCGGCTTCGATAGTGCTGGGGTACAAGGGGATTCGATGCGTTCCTACCGCCGGTTCGAGCCGCGCCGGACCGGCGTCGGGGAGCCAATGCGATTGCGGGAGCAGCGGATACCGCGGCAGCGCCTGCGTCGTCGAGCCGACCGCCGCGAAGGGTCGCAGCCCGGCGACGAAGGCGCGCGCCAGACTGCGCGGCCACTCGATGCCGGGATCACAGTCCCGATAGAAGGACGGCAGCACTCGCGGCGCGTCGGCGCGCTCGGCGGCCAGCTGTTCCACCGCTGGCAACAGCACCGGATGCGGGCCGATCTCGACCACATGGGTGACGCCGGTATCGAACAGCGCGTTCATCGCGTCGGCGAAAAGTACTGGTTTGCAAAGATTTTCCACCCAATAGTCGCCGATGAGGTCTTCCGGTCCGACGGTGCCCACCCGGACCGTCGAGAACATCTCCCGCTCGCCCGGCAGGGGCGCGACACCGGCCAGCTCGGCCTGCAAGGGAATCCGTACGGCCGCCATCCCGGGGCTGTGGGAGGCGTAGTCCACATTGACCATTCGGCAGAAGACGCCGTCGGCCCCGAGTATCTCGCTCAGCGCCTCGATGGCGTCGGCGTCACCGGAGAGCACGCACGAGGTCGGGCCGTTGTGCACGGCCAGCGCCACCAGATCCTCGAATCCCGCGATGGCGGCGGGAATCTCGGTGACCGGCAGCTCGACGGCCAGCATGCGTCCGGTCCCCGCGACCGACCGCAGCAGGGCACTGCGCCGAGCCACGATGAGCGCGGCGTCGTCCACGCTGAGCAGACCGGCCACCGTGGCCGCGGCGATTTCGCCCTGGCTGTGTCCGACGACGACGTCGGGCACGATGCCCGCCCGCCGCCAGCAGGCCGCGATGCCCAGGGACAACGCCCACAACACCGGCTGTACCTGATCCACCCGCTCGAGCCAGCCCGGGCCCGCGGCGCCCGACAGCACCGCGACCGGATCCCAGTCGACGTGGGGTCGCAGCGCGCCGGCACACGTGTCCACGGCCGCGGTGAACTCCGCGTCCCGGCCGTAGAGCGCGGCGCTCAGGCCGTGCCATTGCCCGCCCTGGCCGGGGAAAACGAAAGCGGTACGGCCGATTTCGCGGGCTCGTCCGGACAGCGTGGACGGCGATTCGGCGGCGGGGTCGTCGGCGTGCGCGCGCAGTGCCGCCGCCAGTTCGTCCGGGGCGGTGCTCAGCACCGCCGCCCGCAGCGGTTGCGCGGGCGCGCGCAGGCTCAGCGCGGCGACGATCGGGGCCACGCGGTCGGGTTCGGCGTCGAGCAGATCCGCGAGATCGCGGCACCGCTGCCGCAGTGCGGTCGCGGTATGCGCCGACACCGGAAGGAACCCCGCGACCTCGGTGCTCGGTGCCGTCTCCGGTGCGACGCGGGGCGCGCGACGCAACACCACGTGCGCGTTGGTGCCGCCCCAGCCGAACGAGTTCACGCCGATGCGGACGTCATCACCGTCCGGGAGCACGCTGTGCTCCCGCACGACTCGCACATTCAGCTCGTCGAAGTCGATATCGGGACTGAGCTCTCCGGAGTGCAGGCTCGGCGGCACCACGCCGTGCTCGAGGCACAGCACGGCCTTCACCAGTCCGGCGATGCCCGCCGCGGCTTCCAGGTGACCGATATTGGTCTTCACCGAACCGATCAGCAGCGGTCCACTCGCGGCGGCGCGCCCGGCTCCGAGGATCTCACCGAGCGCCCGCGCCTCGATGGGATCGCCTCGGCGCGTTCCGGTTCCGTGGGCCTCGACATAGGCGAGCGTGTCGATGTCCAGCGCTCGCGTCGGGTAGGCCCGCCGCAGCAGATCCCGCTGGCCCTCGGAGGAGGGTGTCACCAGGCTCTCGCCGCCGCCGTCATTGTTCACGACGGTTTCCGCGATGACCGCCCGCACCCGGTCGCCGTCGCGCAGGGCCGCCCGCAACGGCTTGAGATAGATCGCGATCACGCCCTCGCCACGGACGAATCCGTTCGCGCCGACCCCGAAGGCCGCGCAGCGCCCGTCCTCCGACAGCCCGCCGAAATACGTGAGCCCGACCGAAACATCCGGTGCCAGAATCAGATTCACGCCACCGACCAGGGCCGCGTCGATGTCCCCGGACCGGATGGCCCGGACCGCCAGGTCCAATCCGACCAGGGCCGAGGAACAACCCGTCTCGACGGTCATGCTCGGTCCGGTCAACCCGAGGGTGTAGGAGACCCGCGAGGCGATGACATCGAGCGCATTGCCGACCGAACTGTGCTGGCTGGCGCCGAGGCCGCGCTGCTTGCGCAGAATCTCGTAGTCGTGCCACGAGGCGCCGATATAGACGCCGGTGCGGGAGCCACGGAGGTCATCCGGGCGCGCACGGCCGTCCTCCAACGCGCGCCAGGCCATTTCGAGCATCAGGCGCTGCTGCGGATCGATATCGGCGGCCTCGCGCGGCGACACGGCGAAGAACGCCGCGTCGAATTCCGCGACGCCGTCGATGAACCCGCCGACGGCCTGAATCCTGCGCTCTCGGTCCAGCGGGGCGTCGGTGTCCCAGCGTTGTTCGGGCACCGGGCGAATGGCGTCGCCGCCGGTGTTCAGCAGCTCCCACAGCGCCTCGATATCCGCCGCACCCGGAAATCGGCCCGCCATGCCGACGATCGCGACGGGCTCCATCCCCGCGATGGTCATCTGACGCTCCCGACCGACTCCGCCGTAACGACCGCGGTGTCGCGCAGTCGGTCCGTCGCCTCGGTGAGGCGGGCAATGAGGTCGGTGGGCAAGGGCTCTCCGTCATAGATGGCCGATAGGCGATCGAGGAGCTGTTCGACCTCGACGACGATCGGGGCGGCCAGGTCGGCGGGCCTCGGGATGATCTGTTCGAGCACGTGGCCGGCCAGCAGCCGGACCGTCGGATGCTTGTAGATCACGGCATTGCCCACCCGCACGCCGGTCATCGCCCGCAACCGCGCACCGAGTTCGATCGAACCCAGAGAGTCGAGACCCATCTCGGCGAACTGCCGATCCGATTGCACCACATCGGGTGTGGCGTGCCCGAGCACCATCGAGACCGGCGCTTTGAGCAGTTCGGTCATGGCGGAGAGCCGCTCCGCCGGACCGAGCGCCGCCATCCGAGCCGTCAGCGCGGCCGGGTCGTCGGCTTTCGCCGCGGCTCGGCCCCCGGCGTGCGGCAGCGCCCGGAACAATGGCGCGGGTTCGCCGGTCGACCCGTCGGCCACCATCGAGATGTCCAATCCGACCGGAAGCGCGTAGGGCACCCCGGTGCGCAGTGCGGCATCGAAGAATTCGACGGCCTCCGCGGATGTGATCGGGGTCAGCCCCAAGCGGCCGAACCGGGCGCGGTCCGCGTCGTCGAGTTCGTCGAGACTGGACGTGTCTCCCCACCAGCCCCAGGCCAGTGCGGTCGCGGGCAGTCCGCGCCGCTGCCGGTACCCGGCCAGACCGTCGAGGAAGACATTGGCGGCGCTGTAGTTGGCTTGACCGGGCCAGCCGAATACCCCTGCCGCGGAGGAGAACAGCACGAACATCGACAGGTCCAGGTGCGCGGTGAGTTCGTGCAGGTGCCACGCGCCGACGGCCTTCGCGGCCAGCGCGGTATCGAGCTGGTCGGCGGTGAGCGCGGTGAAGGTCGCGTCGGCGAGCGCCGCAGCGAGATGGACGACCGCGCCGACCGGATGCGCGTCCGGTACCCGGGCCAGCACGGCGGCCAGCGCGTCGCGATCGCTCACATCGCAGGCGGCAACGGTCGTCTGCGCGCCCATCGCGGCCAATTCCGCTGTCAGTTCCGCGATTCCGGCCGCTCCCGCACCGCTGCGGCTGGTGATCAGCAGATGCTTCGCGCCGTAGCCGCGGACCAGGTGCCTGGCGATGATCGCACCGATCGCACCGGTGCCACCGGTGATCAGCACGGTGCGGTTCGGATCGAAGGCGGGCGGCGCGGCGGCCGCCTCGGGCGGGGGCGCGACATCGGCCCCTGAGCGGAGGCGGCGGCCGAGGAATTCGCCACGGCGCATCGCCAATTCGGGCTCCTCGAGGCGCAGGGCGGTCGCGATCTCGTCGAGGCTGATGTCGTCCGCGTCGAGATCGATTTGCACGATGCGGTCCGGATGTTCGGACTGCGCGGTGCGCACCAGCGCCCACGTGCTGGCGTCCACCAGCGCGGAGACACCCGCGTCGGCCTCGGCCGAATGCACACCGCGGGTGAGGATGACGAGTTTGCTCTCGGCGAATCGTGGCTCGGCCAGCCATGTTTGGATCGTCTTCAGCATCCCGGCGAGTTCGGCGCGCAGCGCCTGCGGCGGCTGCGCATCGGATCCCGTGTCCCCGGAGACCAGCCGCGACCACACCACCACGGGCGGCACGGCGTCTTCGTGATGCACCGCGGCATAGAGGGATTCGAGGTCACGGTGCGTGCCGAACGCCCCTCGCACACCGAGCGGCCCAGCGCCGACAATCGCCCATTCACCCCGGCTGTCGGAGTAGCGTCCGCGCCACGCCTGGAGGGGCAGCCATTCGACGCCGAAGAACGCGGGGCGCGAGCCGTCGACCGCAGCCTCGTTCCCCATGTCTGGGCCAGCGTCGGATACGACCGTATGTCGATACCGGCGACGTTGGAAAGCATAGGTGGGCAGTTCGATCGGCCGCTCGGAGCCGACCGGGTAGATCGTCGGCCACGCCGGGCACACACCGCCGACATGCCCCTCGCCGATGGCGGTCAACACCCGGCGGATACCGGCGTCGTCGCGCCGGAGCGAGCCGAGAATCAGGCAGGAATCCGCCGCGTCGCCCAGCGATTCGTGCATGGCGGCGGCCAGGACCGGGTGCACGCTCAACTCGAGGAGAGCGTCGCAGCCCGCCGCGTGGACGCTGCGGCAGCCATCGTCGAAATTCACCGGCTCGCGCATGTTCCGGAACCAATAGTCCGGACCCAGTTCCTCGCCCGCCAGCACGCCGCCGACAACCGTGGAGACGAAGGTGACGTCGGTGGCGCGCGCCGTGACCGGGGCGACCGCGGCGGAAAAGCGTTCGCGCAGCACATCCACGTATTCGGTGTGCCCGGCGGCCTCGGCCGCGAGCCGACGCGTCCGCACGCCTTCCCGCTCGCACGCGGCGAGCATTCGGTCCACCGCCGCCACCCCGCCCGCGACGGTAGTGGCCGACGGCGAGTTGACGGCCGCGATGTGCAGATCCGCGATGCCGGACATCAGTTCACGCACCCGTGCGGCGGAGGCGTTGACCGCCGCCATCCCGCCGGTCCCCTTCAGCTCGACCAGGAGCTTGCTGCGCGAGACCACGATCCTGGCGGCGTCGGACAGGGTCAGCGCACCCGCGACATACGCGGCCGCTATCTCGCCCTGTGAGTGCCCGATCACCGTGGCGGGCACGATTCCGAACGACTTCCACAGTGCTGCAAGGGAAACCATTGCCGCGAACAGGGCGGGCTGCACGACGTCGGGACGTTCGACCGGGGGTGCGCCCGGCGCTTCGTTCAGCACGTCGATCAACGACCAGTCGACGAATTCGGACAGAGCCGCATCGCATTCGGCGATGGATGCCGCGAAAACCGTGGATTCGGACAGCAATTGCGCGGCCATACCCGTGAATTGCGGGCCGTGGCCGGGGAAGACGAACGCCACCCGGCGGGGCACGGCGCGGCCCCGAGGCGGCCCCGCCGGATTGCCCGCGGCCACGGCCGCCAGCCCGGCCAGCAATTCGACCCGATTGCGCCCCAGCACCACCGCACGGTGGTCGAAGGTCGACCGGGCCGTGGTCAGCGCGTGGCCTACCTCGCGCGCGGTGATCTCGGGGTGCGCCCGGACGTGGTCGGCGAGGTGCGCGGCCTGCGCGACCAGCGCCTCGGGCGACTTGCCGGACAGCGGCCAGATGACCAACGGCACCCGGTGACCGCGGTCCGACAGCATGGCTGGCGCGGACTCTGGTGCCCGCTCCAGCAGCACGTGGGCACCGGTGCCACCGGTGCCGAACACCGATACCGTGCCCCGGCGCGGCATCGGGTCCTCGCCCAGCGCGCGAATCAGGTCGAGCACGGCCGAGATGCCCGTCATTGGGGAATCACCCCGCAACTCTTCCTGGACATCGAGGTCGGCGGCCGTGATGCCGGCCGCGTGCAACAGGGCGTCGGTGGAATCGCCCTGATCGATCACGGAGACCCGGACCAGGGCGAGCACCCGGTGGCCGCGCTCGTGGGCGTCGGACAATCGCTCCAGCACGAAGACCGCCGCGCCCTCGGCCAGGCCGCCGACGCCGCCCGCGAGCGCGAGCGAACAGTCACCGGCGGTCAACGAACGCGTCGCGAGCGCAAGGGCGGCCAGCGTGGCGGACGCGCCGGTGTCGATGCTCAGCACCGGACCGCGCAGGCCCAGCACGGTGGCGGCGCGGCCGAAATCGCCGCCAGCGGCGCCGATATGGACGCTCGTGTCGCTCCCGTGCAGCGTCGTCGGGTCGATACCCGCGTATTCCACTGCCTGCCAGCAGGTTTCGAGCAGCATCAGGAGCCGGCCATCGGTGGCCTCGGCCGCCGCCTGATCGAATCCGAAGAACTCCGCGTCGAACGCGCCCGGTTCCGCACTGGCGGCCAGGCCGACGATCGCGATGACGTCACCGGTAGGGACATATTCCGACATGTGTCACCTCAGCGCTTGCGTCGACGTGGCCGCATCCAGCTCATCGGGCGTGAGAATCAACATCATGGTCAGCGGCTCCACCACCAGACGCTGCGGTAGACCCGGCCCGAGTCCGATCACCGTGGTGGTTCCGATCCGCTCGACCTGCGTCATCAGCGGCTTGACGCCGACGGAACGAATGTGGTTGTCCCGGAAGAACTGTCGCACTTCCTCGGCCGTGGACACGGTATCCGGGGTGTGCGAAGAGAACAGCGTGATCTTCGGATCCCGGAAGGTCATCCCGGCGACATAGGGTTCCATGAAGTCCGTCGCGTACTGCGCGAGGGGACTGTGGAACGCGCCGGGATACTCCTCCAGCATCTGCATGCGACGCGGATGCTCGGCGACCAACTCCTCCAGCGCGTCGGCATATCCCGACAGCACGATGACGTGCACATCGCCGCCGTGGGCGGCGTCGTAGTCGGCCGCGAGATAGATTCCGGGGCGACGCTCGCCGTAGTAGTCGTGCGGGTCGTCACCGAATCGCAAGGCGGCCACCGCCATTCCCTGCGGTCGCGAGTCGGGCGACTGCGGTGGAATGAGCCGGTGGTGGTGCAGCATCTGGAACAGTTCACTGCGCTCGACCGCACCGGCCAGACTGGCGGCGATCACGCCGCCGAGGCTGATACCGCCGACGGCGTCGGGATGAATGCCGCGGTCGGCGAGCACGTCGTACATACCCACGACCAGCGTCGCCTGCCGCAATCCGTCGAAAGCGTGCAACGCTTCCTTGCCTTGACCGCTGCCGCCGCCGACGAGCAGATCCTGGACGGAAAGTTCCGTCCATTCGGCGACCTCGTCGAATGCGCGGCGAATTGTCGCATAGCGGTCATAGAATTCTTGGACGGACGAATCTGTCAGTGGGATATGACCACCGAGCAAATAGGATGTAGTCACACTCGGACCCTTCCGGTCGACAAAGGGTCGCGAAGTCCCCCCCGATGTCAACCGCTCAGAAAATTCGGTTGCGTAACAGTTCCGCCACGCGTAGCGCGTATAGACGGAAGAAGAAGCCCCCAAATGCATTGCGCATCTGTGAAGTAGCACTGCCCGCTGCGCGGGGCGCAGCACCAAATCTAGAACTGGTTACAGAAACTGTCAAGGCGTAATGGATCTCGTAGCCCTCGTCTGCTGCCATATCGAGCAGGGCATCGGATCCTTCCGTGTGCCCGGAGACAGCCCGCCAGCGACCGAGCAGTCCCTGGATGGGTAGTGTGGTAGGTCGCCACCGGATTCCCTTGCCACGGCGCCCCATACAGGCTGGACGGCTGGCAGGCCATTCTGCTGATAGCCGAGTACGTGGATGCCGAATGGCCGCCACGTCAGATCGTGACCCTCCTCAGTGATCCGCAGCGTGACGAGGCCCATCGGATATCCCGCAGAGGGATGCGCACCACGGATCGAAGTCCGAAGGTCGGATTCTTCCAGAAGACGATCAGGTCGGTTCCACGCAGCGCCGCGGCGAGTACACCGAGATTCGCGATCGCCGATGCCGCGTCGTCACCCTGCTCATAGAACCGCGATACGACATACCCCAGCACGGGCTGGGTACGTGTCCTGTCGAGGACGTACACCTGTGGACGCGGCGCGAACCCGCTCGACAGCATCGCCTCCGTCGCAGATTCGACCATTGTCTCTTCGAGCACTGTCATCGTTTCCGAAAGGCTGCGCCGACGCGTTCCACCCCCATATTCGACCTTGCGGCAATCTCGGTTAGCTTACCCGACTCGGTTAGGTGAACGCACTCAGAAGCATTACACCAGCACGCATTTCACCAGCAGTGCGGTTCGCGTGCTGTACTCGCGGTGTGAGGTCAGGGTTCAAATCCCCTTCGCTCTACCGACAGTGCGAGAAGGCGACGGTCGCGATCGAGCAGGCGAAACCACGAGCCCGCATCAGGATGCCCGCCGCAATGGACGGCGCGACTGCCGCGCCGCCCCCTACACGATGAACCATCAGTATTGATACTGAGTCGGGATCTCGCCCCCACTCCAGGATCGTGGTGTTGAGCGGCGCGGATGCTGACACCATGTTCGGCGTTTGGGGGTGGCTTCTATAGAACGCCGAGTAGACGCCGATCCACCCGCACCGCCATCCGCCGACCCAAACGCGGTGATGCGATCGCCGTGGCCGCTCATCGGGCATCACCGGCTGCCGGGTGCCTACCGCCCGGATCACGATGTCCGGCCTGTGCACCAGCACCGCCCGGTTCGTATGCTGGTTCGCCAGGTCCACAGAACGGCAGAGCCGCAGGTCATCGACCTGCGGCTCTGTCGTTTTCTTGCGATGCACCAATCCGTAAGGCCGGGCTCCTGCGGCGACGTCGTTCACTCGCGTGGGCAGAGCAGGACCAAGGGGATCTGCCGGGTGGTTCGCTGCTGGTAGGTCTGGTATCCCGGGTACGCCGCGACGACCTGTGGCCACCGCCGGTCGCGTTCCGGCGGGGTGAGCACGCGGGCGGTCATCGGTTGCTTCGCGCCGTGCTGGAACGACACCTCGACCGCGGGATCGGCACACAGGTTGTGGAACCAGTCCGGGGAGATGTCGTCTCCGCCCCGCGAAGCGACGATCAGATAACTGTCGTCCTCCACGACGGGGACGGTGAGAATCACGGTGCGCGGCAACCTTGTTCGCCGTCCGGTGGTGGTGAGAGCCAGGGTGGGCATCTTCTTGAATCGGGTGCCGACGCGGCCGCCGCTGAGGTCGAGCAGTTTGCGATGCGCGGTGGTCACGGTCTTCAGGTACAGATCGGTGGCCGCGCGAAAGCGGCGGGGATGCGGCACGGGTACTCCTCGGTCGGTCGGGATCGTCGGAAGTGATGGTCCGGGTCCGGCTTGTGAGCGACCTGTGAAGCGTCAGCGCTCGAGACGTTCGGCCGCCGCGTTGAGAATGCCTGCGCGGGTAGGCAGTTCGTTGGCTCGCAGATAGTGCTGCTCGGCCGTGTCGGGGTCACCGGTCGCGAGGGCCACCAGCCCGCGGGCCATCGTGTTCGCCACCTGAGCCTGCCGCCACTGATAACGGTCGGCCAGCACGGTGGCCGCCTCGAGATGCTCGCGGACGGTGGCGATATCGGCCGTGGATGCGGCGGCCTGGAGCGCGACGGTGTGCCCGAGGAGCAGGTAGTCACTGCGGTCGGTGCGGCGCCCGACCTCGATCAGCTCGGCCCCGAGCGGGCTGCGGTCGGGCGAGTCGTAGAGCGAGGCCATGGCTTGCAGCGCGGGAGCGAGCAGAGCGTCGTCACCGAGTTCGCGGGCCAGGGCCTGCGCCTGAGCGGCGGCCGTCGCGGCGGGTTCGCCTGCCTCGCCGCCGATCTCGTCGACCAGGGTCACCGGCAGCCGGCACCGGTCGGCGGGAGTGAGGCCTGGGGAACGCAGCGCGTCCGCTATCCAACCGACGACCCGGTGCTCGACCACGCCCCACGGCCGATTCATCCACGGGGTGGGTGTCTCCCAGGCGGTGAACGCCCGTACCAGCAGATCGGCCCGGCCGGCCTCCTCGGCCAGCGCTGCGGCCCGATGCCGAGCGCTTCGAGCGGCGAGCCCGGCTCCACCGGCGAGATGGCTGCGACCCGCCCGGCACAGCATGGCGACCCGTTCCTCGACCGTATCGGCGCCCGTGTGGCGCTCGAGCGCCGCGGCCGCGCGTTCGTACCCGGCCGCGGCGACGTCGTGGGCGTAGCGCCGCTCGGCCTGTTCGGCTGCCGCCACGGCGTAGCCGGCGGCCCGTCGTGCCGTCTCCGGGCTCGCCGACTCGCCGTAGTGGTGGGCCAGGGCCGCGAGATCGCCCGGATCGATCTCCTCGATCGCGGCGGCGACCCGCCGATGCCATCGGTCGCGGCGGATCCGGGACAGATCGCCGAGCAGCGTCTGACGCACCAGCACGTGTGTGAAACGCGCTCGGCCGCTGGCGGGTTCGTCCAGCAGCCCGGCCAGCACCCCGGCTTCCACCGCGTCCAGCACCTCGTCCTCGGATACCTCGGCCGCGTGCATCAGCACCGCGACATCGAACTCCCGGCCGATCACCGCGGCCAGGCGCAGCAGCGCCACCCCGGTCTCGGGAAGCCGGGAAAACCTGCGGCGCAACACATCTCGCACGCCCGCCGGAACCTCCGCCGCGGCTACCAGCTCGCCCTCGCTCTGCAGCAGACGTGCGACCTCGACGAGATAGAACGGATTTCCGCCGGTGCGCTCGTGCAGGGTCGCGACCACGGCGGACGCCGGTGTACTGCCGGTCAGGGCGGTGATCAGGCGACCGCTGTCTTCGACGCCGAGGCCGCGCAGCTGAACCCGGGCGCGGACGGAGGTGGCCAGGGCGGCGAGCGTGTCGGCCAATGTCGGCGGCACCTCGTCCGGACGGTAGCCGACCACGACGAGCCCGGGCACCTTGGTCGCCACCGCGGTGAGCAGGGCCGCTGTCTTGGTGTCACCTCGGTGTACGTCATCGAGCAGGATCGCCAGCGGAGTGTCGGCGGCGACGGCGGTGAGGTAACCGCACACCGCCCGATGCAGCAGGAAGCGGCCGTGGGCGTGGCCGGAGTCCGGTGTGCCGGCGCCGTCGGTGAGCAGCGGCGCCAGGGCGGGCGCGAAGCCGCCGGGATCGTGCTCACGGGCCAGGGCGCGCAGGATCTCGACCCATGGCCAAGCCGACGGAGCGGCGTCGTCCTCCGGGCAGCGGCCGATCACCACGCGGTGCCCCGACGCGCGCAAGGCAGCGTCGAGGTGCTGCAGCAGAGTCGATTTCCCGCTGCCGGCTTCGCCCGCCACCGTCGCCGACCGCGGGCCGATGCCGGCGGCCGCTTCGCGCAGCGCGGCGAGTTCCGCTGTGCGGCAGAACAATTCGTGACCCGGTCCGGTCGGTGCGGCGCTTCCGGTCGCGATGGCCGAAGAAGGTGTCTCCTGGAGTGGAATCACCGGCTCGCACAGCGGGATTCGTTGCGCGAGAATGTCCGACTCCAGCCGCGTCAAAGCCGGACCAGGATCGATGCCGAGTTCGGTCGCGAGAACGCCGCGGGCCTGCCGCAGGGCGCTCAGCGCGTCGGCCTGGCGGCCCGCCCGATAGCGAGCCAGCGCTGTCAGCCGCCAGGCCTCCTCACGGAGCGGGTGTTCCCTGCTCAGCACCTCGGCCTCGGCCGCGGCGAGCGCCGGCTCGCCCAGCTCGAGCAGGGTGGCCGCGAGTCTCTCGCGTGCGCCCAGCCGCAATTCCTCCAGCCGCGCCGCTTCCGCGGTCGCCCACGGCTCGGCCGCGAAGGCGGCGTACGCGGGACCCTGCCAGCGGGCGAGCGCGCGTTCCAGCGTTTGTCGTCTCTCACGCGGATTATATTGCCGCCCAGCAGCTTCCAGTTCGGCGACGAAGCGTCACGCGTCCACGTCCTCGGCGGCGAAACGCACCGCGTAGCCCGGGGTCCGGCTGATCAGAACGGTGGCGGGTGTGCGCGGCGCCCGCTGCGGCTCCAGCAACCGCCGCAGGTTGGAGACGTAGGCCTGCAATGCGCCGAGCGCCCGCGGCGGCGGTTCGCCTCGCCACAGGTCATCGATCAGGCGATCGATCGGCACCACCTCACCCCGCGCGACCAGCAGACGCGCCAGCACGCCGCGTTGCCGCGGGCCGCCGAGATCGAGTTCGCCACGCCCGTCGGCCGCGGTCAGCGCGCCGAGTACTCGAATCCGAACCTGGCGTCTGCTCGGCCGCCGCATCTTCGCCAAGGAATACCGCGAGATCTACCGCGCTGATCCCGAGTGGTGACCGCTGACGACAATCGAAGTCCGTGCTGCCCGGGTAGTCTCCCCGCCGGGTGGGACCGGCGATAACGCCGGGCCCCACGCGGTTTGCGGGTATTACCCTCCGACGGTGGCCGGTTCCGGATGCCGGCGGCGGGGAGCCCACCAGTTGAGGCGGCCCATGGTCTGCATGAGGGCCGGGACCAGGATGGTGCGGATGATCGTTGCGTCGACCAGTACGGCCAGGGCGAGTCCCAGGCCGAAGAGTTGGACGAAGGACACTCCGGAGAACGCCATGCCGACGAAGGCGATGGCCAGCAGGGCCGCGGCGGCCGTGAATATCCGTGCGGTGCGGGCGATTCCGGCGGCGACGGCGCGACCGGTTGCGCCGGAGGCGAGATACTCCTCGCGAATGCGTGACAGCAGGAACACCTCGTAGTCCATGGATACGCCGAATGCCAGGCAGAACATCAGGATCGGCATGGTCGGGACCAGATAGCCGGTCGAGGTGAATCCCAGTAGGCCCGAGAGGTGTCCGTCCTGGAAGATCCACACCATCGCGCCGAAGGTGGCCGCCAGCGACAGCACCGTCAGCGCCAGCGCCTTGATCGGCAGCACCACACTGCGGGTGAACATCAGCAGCACCAGGAACATCGATACCGCGATAATGCTCAGCGCCAGGGGAACTCGCCGGGCCAGCGTGGATACCGAGTCGGCATTGCGGGCCGCCGGGCCGCCGAAGAGCACCCGGCTCGGGGCGGGGACCGAGCGCAGGCGGTCGAGTTGAGTGGTCGCCGCCGTGGAATAGGGGTCGAGGCGAGTGCCGATCCGCAGATACGTGCCCGCGTCCCCGGCGAGTGCGGATTGTGGTCCGGCTACCTGGAATCCGCCGGCGTAGGCCCCGGCGCTGGACAGTACCGACGTGACATCGGGAATCTGGGACAGCGTCTTCGCGTAGTCGCCGACCGCCGCGGTGTCGCCGTGATCATCGGGCAGGATCGCCAGGATGCCCGCGGTCAGGTTCTCGGAGAAGCCGGACCGGGAGGCGTCGCCGACATCGCGGCTGGAGCCGGCGGCGAGCACCCGATCGTCGGCCCAGCCGAAACGCACGGTGAGGAACGGTGATCCGAGCAGCAGCAGGACCGCCACCACGGCGGTGATCCACAGCACGGGACGGCGCATCACAGCCGTGGCGAAGCGGTACCAGCGGTCGTCCTCAACGGGAACGGGTACGGGGTCGGGGCGTCCGAGACGGCGGCGCAGGAACCGCCGCACATCCCAGGCGTCGACCCGGGAACCCATGAGCGCCAGGGCCGCCGGGAGCACCAGCAGCGTGGTGAACACCGCCGCCGCCAGCACGGCCAGTCCGGCGTAGGCGAACGAGCGCAGGAAGTACAGCGGGAACACCAGCAGCGCGGACAGCGACAGGGCCACGGTCAGACCGGAATACAACACGGTGCGCCCGGCCGTGCGCACCGTGCGAACCACGGCCTCGACGGTGTCCGCGCCCGCCGCGATCTCCTCCCGGAACCGGCTCACCATGAACAGGCTGGAGTCGAGCGCCACCGCGAACCCGAGCGCGGTGGTCATGTTCAACGCGAAGATCGAGACATGCCCGACGGCGGCCAGGCCGCGCAGGACCGCCAGGGCCGCGCCGATGGTCACCACACCGACCAGCAGCGGCAGCATGGAGGCGATCAGGCTGCCGAACACCAGCACCAGGGCGATACCGGCCAGCGGGACGGCAATCGATTCGATGAGCACCAGGTCGAGGGTCACCTGGCGGCTCATCTGGGCGAGCGCGACCGCTTCACCGCCCGCCCGGATCTCGACTCCGTCGCGGGTGCCGTTGTACTTCTCGGCGATGGCTTCGGCCACCTTGGGCGCGGCGGTGTCATCGCCGCGCGCGAAGGCCACGATGACGGCGCTGTGCTGATCCTTGCTGCGCAAGGCCGGCCGCATCTCGGTCGCGACGCTCCAATACGACTGCACGCCTTGCAGATCCGAATCGGCGCGCAGTTCATCGGTGAGCTGCCGTCCGACCGTGGTGGCGGCCGGGCCGTCGATGCCGTCGGGCGCGGTGAGCAGCAGCACGACGTTCGGTGCGGCACCCGGGAAGTGCTGGTCGAGATACTGGTCCACCCAGGTGGATTCGGAGTCGGGCGCTTGAAAGCCACCGGACTGCAGGTGCATCGGCGCGGACCAGCCGACGGCGTAGCAGAGCACAGCGGCCAGCCCCGCCACCGCCAGCACGGCCCGCGCGCGGCGCTGGGCGAAGAGCGCGATTCGGGTCAGCATGGGGCTCACCGCCGTTCGGCGGGCGGCACGTGTCGCGCGGCCCCGACCAGATCTTCGGAGACCCGCCAGAGTTCGGCGGCTCGCTCCTCGTCGTAGGACTCCGGTGCGCTGGGCACCTCCGCCGCCCCCGTGAAGTATTTACCGGTGGTGTCGGCGAGTTCGGGTGCGGTGACCAGCCAGGCGAGGTCCGCCGCCGATCGAGTGACGGTGCGGGCAATGGGCATCACCTTGATGAGAACCGGTGCGAGGAACCGGAATCCGATGCGCGCCACAGCCGGGTAGCCGCGCGACAGCCCGGTCTGCGGCATCAGCCCGGGATCGAAGGCATTGGCCGTGATACCCCGGTCGTGCCAACGCCGCGCCAGCTCGTGGGTGAAGTAGACATTGGCGAGTTTGCTGGTGGCATAACGGATTCGGCCGTCCACCCCGGAGTCCCGCTGGTCGTCGGGGTCGGCCAGTTCCCGGGGGTGACGCCATTGCGGCGCGGGGAAGCCCATGGACTTGCGCGGCCCCTGATGCACATCGCTGGACACCACGACGACTCGCGCGCCCGGCGCGAGTAGATCGGCGCACGCGGTGACGAGCGCGAAATGCCCGAGGTGATTGACCGCGAAGGTGAGTTCATAGCCGTCCTGGGAGGTCCGCACACGGTCCACGATCTGGAGGCCGGCATTGCACACCACCGCGCCCAGTCGCGGATTCTTCCGGCCGCGCAGTTCCGCCACGGCCGCGTCGACCGAATCGAGCGAGGCCAGCTCCAGTTCGACCAGCTCGATCCGGGCATCGGGCGCGTGCGCGCGGATCCGCTGAACCGCTGCCTCGGCCCGCTGCGGGTCGCGGCATCCGAGGATCAGCGGAATACCCTCGGCGGCCAGGCATTTCGCGGTCTCCAGGCCGAGACCCGAGGTCGCCCCGGTGATCAGCACGGGGTCGTTCATTCCGCGTTCTCCAGCCACTTCATCGTGAATTCGTCGATGGCGGCGGCGGTGCTCGCGAAGGTCTTGCTCATATCGGTCTCGATCAGCCTGCCGATCAGGGGAACTCGCGCCTCGATCGAGCCCGACATGGTGAACTCGCAGCCGATTTCCGTGCGGCGCACCACCAGATCGGCGGTGAGCGAGATGGTCATGCCTTCCACCTGCCCCTGCATCCGTCCCCGGGCCACGCCGTCCTCGGGTTCGCTCCACGATTCGCTGTAGCGGTAGCGCACCCCGTGGGGCCGGAAGGTCGCGGCCGGACCGGGCAGCGCCGAGGCCGGGATGACGGTGTTCACGGTGACCATTGCCAGGCCGCCCGCGGCATCGAAGGCGGCCAATTCCGCGTCGGGGCCGTCGATTTCGCGAATGCGCTGCTCCCAATAGTCGCGGGAGCCGAGGACGCGATGGAACAGCGTGTCGGGGTACGGGTAGGGGGTGGTGTGTTGCACGGAACGCGACATGATCAGTCTCCGAGGTTCTTGGCGTAGATGCGGTGGATGTCGAGCATTCGGTAGCGGGTGCGGTCGGCCTCGTCGCGACCGACCTCGGACAGCAGGTAGGCATCGACGAGGCGGTCCAGCGCGTCCTCCACCTGATCGACGCGCAGATCGGCCAATGCCGGTGCGGTGAACTCGGCCCCGGCCGGTATCCGGCGACCGAGCTCCCGGAACAATCCGGCGGCGGTGGGGTCGAGCCGGTCGAAGGTGAGATCGAGGCTCGCGCGCATGTCCAGCGCCTGATACGACACCACTTCCAGGCGACGCTGTTCATCGCTGATCCGGGCGAGCATGTGGGCGAAGGTCCAATGGGGCCGCGTCGTCATGCGGCAGGCGACGGCGCGCAAGGCCAGCGGAATGCCGGAGCAGTGGTCGGCGACCGTCCCGGCGTCCTCCCATTCGGGCAGCACGCGGGCGCGCCCGACGGTGGCGACCAGCATCTGCAGTCCCTGGGTGCGCGACAGCTCGTGCAGGACGAAGGTGCGAACGGTGGTGAGCCCCAGGGCGAATCGGCTGGTGATCAGGGCGGTGCCGACCCCGCCCGGGGGCAGCAGCGGGATGACCTGGGATTCGGTGGCGGCATTGTCCAGAATGACGAGCACGCGCCGATGTGCCAGCCGCGCCCGGTACAGATTGACCCGCTCGGCCAGGGACTTCGGCATGGCGTCGGCCGGTATGCCCAGCGCGGTGAGCAGCCGTCCGAGCACCGTCTCCGGGGTGGTGCTCGGCCCCTCGGCCAGGTCGGCGTAGAGCAGTCCTTCGGGAAAGCGGTCGCGCAGGCAGTCCGCCGCCTGCAGGACCAGCGCCGTTTTGCCGACCCCCGCGCCGCCGGTCACCAGCACCGGCCGCGGTGCGGGATCGTCGGTCAGCATGCCGGTGAGCGTCGCCAATTCGGTGTCCCGGCCACTGAATCCGAGCGGAGCCAGCGGCAGCGTATCGGGCGCGACGGCGAGGCCGTGCGGCCGGAGCCCACCGGATTCGGCGCGCACGGTCAGCGGCGGGTAGGCCGGTACGTCCAGCTCGGGCAGGTCGCCGCGCAGGATGCGGCTGTGCAGATCCCGCATCCCCGGACTCGGGTCCGCGCCCAGTTCGTCGGCGATGAGCCGGCGCGCCAGCTCGTACTGCCGCAGCGCCTGGGCGGTCTCGCCATTGAGGAAGTAGGCGCGAATCAGCCGCTCCTGCAGCCCCTCCACCAGCGGATCCTCGAGCAGCGTGGTGTGCAGCCGGTTGATGACCAGCGAATGATTGCCGCGCCGGATCTCCGCGTCGGCCCAGTCCGCGGTCACCTCGTGCTTGAGCCGGTGCAGGGATTCGCTGAGCCGCCGGGCCCATTCGCTGTCCAGACCCGTCATGGCGCTGCCGTTCCACAGGTTCAACCCCGCCGACAGCCGCTCGACCCGATCGGGATCGTCGATGTCGGTAGCGCGGGCCCGGTCGACCAGATCCATGAAGTGCCACAGGTCGACCGATTCCGGTGGGGTGGAGAGCATGTAGCCGCCGGGACCGCGGTGCACCTGGACCGGGTCCGCGCCGGTGCCGGAGGTGGCCTCGGTGAGCAGACCGCGCAGCCGGGCGACGTAGGTGTAGACGGCGTCGCGCGCGGCGGCCGGCGGCGAGTCGCCCCAGACCCGGTCGATCAGGGTGTCGATCGACAGCGGCCGGCCCGAGTCCACCAGCAGCGCGGCCATCAGGCTGCACTGCCGGGGCGGACCCAGGTCCACGATCTTGCCGTGCACGTGTAGCTGCACGGGTCCCAGGAGTTTGAACTGAATCATTGCCACGCCTTCGTTTCCCGCCGTCACGCACGAACGCGCACGCGGGTTGTGGTGCGGCGCACTCGATTACACCGAGAGCGCCGCGAGAAATAGTGCGACCAGGGCGATTCCCTGCAGGATCACGCGGACCACGATGACGCTGTCCCAGGTGCGCTGCATGTCCCGGACATCGACCGGCACCCGGTCGGCCAGCACCGCGGCGGTGAGTTCCTTGTTGACCGGCGCGCTGACCCGCGCGTAGATGCCGAGCCAGATGGCCAGGGCCACCACGGCCGCCGCCGCGAGAATGCCCGCGGCGGCCTTCCCGTCCAGGAAGGCGGCCCCGGCGGCGACGACCGCCGCGACCACGCCGAGGGCGCCGGGAATCGGCATCCGCTTGTCGGCGACCTCGTGAATGCGTCCGGTGGCGGCCGTCAGCGCGCGGTCGTCGATGCGAGCCAGCGCCGAGCGCAGCACCAGGGCGCAGAAAAAATCCGTCCCGTAGACCACAGCCGTCGTCATGATTGAAATTCCGATGGCGGACAGTAAGAAATAATTCATGGGAAGAATCCTCGGCGTAGTTATCGTCGCAAGGTGTCGTGAATAGTATGTTGCACCTTGCGGCACAACAGGTTTCACCGAACTGTGATTGTCACGATGTCCAGTTCCCGCCCGGTGTGGACTGTGATCCGATATAAGCGGAGTTGGTCAGGTATTACTCGCGCAAGGCCGCGGCCACCATAATTCCGCCCGCCAATCCGGCCGCGGTGAGCAACTCCCAGGTATCCGGCGGCCCGGTGAGGCCCAGGCGGGCGCGCTTGTTGAGCGTCACTGTCGCATCCACCAGTTCGAGCGCGACGCCCAGGACGAACCAGTGCCGCACCGGATGTCCGCGCCGCAGCGACCAGAGGGTGCCGAGCCCGATCACCACGTCCCGGGTGCCGAACGCGCGGGTCGGCAGCGAGGAGGCGTCCTCGTCGTACTCGCCGGACCAGGACTTCGCGACGGCCGCGGGCGCGGTGAGCATGCCGGTGCCGATGGCGATGCGGGCCAGTGCCTGGGACCACGCCGCCTGCCGCACCATCGCCTGGGTGCCGCGGGCGAGCATCGAATTACCGTTCATCGTAAGGTCCTTCCTCCGCACAGGCGGCCACGTCCACCGCGACCACCACCTTTCCGCGGGCATGCCCGCCCTGACTGAGCAAGTGCGCCTGCGCGGCATCGGGCAGCGGGTAGACCGCGCCGACCGGCACCCGGAACACGCCCTTGCCCGCGAGCGCGGCCACCACCGGCAGGTCCCCGGTGTCGGGTCGCGTGAACACGTACGCGCCGCCGAGTTCCCGGGCCTTGGGATCGACCACCGAGGCGAACCGGCCGTGCGGCGCGAGCAGCGGCAGCACCGTGCGCTGAATGCGCTTGCCGACCGCGTCGAGCAGTACATCGACCCCGGCCGGCGCGAGTGCTCGTACCGAATCAGCCAGTCCCACAGCGTAATTCACCGGTTCCGCGCCCAATTCGCGCAGGAAGGCGTGATTGCGGTCGCTGGCCGTGCCGATCACCCGCGCGCCCAGGTGCACCGCCAGCTGCACCGCGACACTGCCCACGCCGCCCGCCGCGCCGTGCACCAGCACCGTCTCGCCGCGTCGCACATCCAGCACCCGCACCAGTGCCTGGTAGGAGGTGAGCGCGGCCAGCGGCATGGCGGCAGCCTCGGCCCAGCCCAGATTCGGCGGCTTGAGCGCGAGTGCTCGCACCGGGGCGGGCATGACCTCGGCGAAGGCGCCCCGGCTCAGATAGTCCTCGCGGACACAGCCGACGACCTCGTCGCCCACGGCGAATTCGGTGACGCCGATGCCGATTTCGCGTACCACCCCGGATACGTCGGCACCGGGGACGATGGGGAACACGGTGTCGGCGAAGGGATCCAGATAGCCCTCGCGCGCCTTCCAGTCGATCGGGTTGACCGAGGCCGCCTTGACGTCGAGCAGCACCCCGTCGAGCGCCATCTTGGGCACCGGCAGTTCACCGTATTCGAGGACCGACGCGTCGCCGTAGCGCCGGTAGAAGACCGCCTTCACGACCGCACCGCCGCGCCGATGTAGGTGGAGGACAGGTCCGGGGTGGTGAACATGAGCAGGTTGCCGTCGCGCCGCTTGCCGAGAATGGTCAGCCCGCGCTGCTTCGCCAGCGGTGTCAGGCCCGCCGCGTCGAGGTGGCGGCGCAGCTCCGCGGGCTTGATGAACTGGTGGTGATGGTGGGTGCCGCGAGCCACCATGCCGGTGAGGTACTCGGGGATCCAGATCATGACGATCCGGGCCATGAGCGTGCGATTGATGGTGTCGTAGCAGAAGATTCCGCCGGGGCGCAGCACGCGGGCGATCTCACGGACCGCCAGCGCCGGATCGTCGACGTGCTCGAGCACGTCCACGCAGGTGACGACGTCGAAGGCGGCGTCGGGGTACGGCAGCTTCTCGGCCCGCCCGACCGCGTACTCGATGGCCTTGCCGGTCGCCTCGGCGTGCGCGCGGGCCGCGGCGACCAGGCGCGCGGACGGGTCCATCCCGCTGACCACGGCCCCGCGCCCGGCGAGGAACTCGGTGGTGAAACCACCGCCGCAGCCGACGTCGAGAACCTTCTTGCCCGACCAGTCCTTCACGAATCGGTCGAAGTACTCGAAGCGCGGGCGCTGGAAGGAGGTGAGGCCTCTCATGGCGGAATCGTCGTCCCACCAGGATTCGGCGAAGTCGCCGAAGAAGTCGCTCTCCGTTTGGGATTGCTTCATGTCATGCTCCGTCTGTCTGAAAACTCTTGTCCGGCAGGGGTGTCGCTGGTGTTCGCCAGCGGGTGGCGTAGGCGATCTGGTCGCGCTCGGCGATCCGGAACACCAGCCGCGGCCACACCGCGTGCATGCCGAGTTCCCGCAGCCGAATGAGCAGGGGGTGCTCCAGCGCGCCCAGCCGGCCGATGCGGTGGGCGACCTGCTGCAGACCGGCCGTGCGGGCGCGGCGCTGTTTCTCATAGCGGCGCAACGCGTTCACGGGATCGGTGGTGTCCAGTTCCTCGGCGAGCACCAGCGCGTCCTCCAGCGCCTGGCACGCGCCCTGGCCGATATTGAAGGTGATCGGGTGGGCGGCGTCGCCGAGCAGGCTGACCCGGCCGGACCCCCAGCGCCGGTCCGGCGGGCGGTCGAGGACATCGCTGCGGATGATGGCCTCCGGCGGCGTGGCTTCCAGGATGTCCGCGATCGGCGGCATCCAGCCGCGATGGCGCTCGAGCAGCATCGCCCGGACGTCGCCCGTATCGCGGCCGCCGGGTGCGCCGTTGGCGACGCTCATCCAGTGCACGACGCCGGGTGCGACGTCGTAGAAGGTGAAGCGGGTACCGGGACCGAACAGGGCGTAGAAGGTGCCCGGCGGGATCTTCTGGTGTCGCAGTTCGGCTTTGCCGCGCCAGGCGATGTAGCCGGTGTATCGCGGCGGGCGCTCGCCGAGCAGTCCGGGGCGCACCGCGCCGTTGATGCCGTCCGCGCCGATGAGGACGTCGCCGCGCACCCGCTCACCGTCGGACAGTGCCACGGTGACGCCGGCGTCGTCCTGCTCGAAGCCGGTAACTCCGGCGCCCGTGCGGATCTCGGTGCCGGCCGGATACGCCGACACCGCCGCGCTGAGCACCCGATGCAGCACCGAGCGTTCGACCGCGATGGTCGGAGCGCCGTACCGGCCGACGAAGTCGCCGACCGGCCACGCGCCGAAAAGCTCACCGCGCCAGGTGCCGAAGTGGGTGATGTGCTGGATCGGCGCGGTTTCCAGCACCTCGTCGAGTACGCCCAGCCGTTGCAGCGCGATGGTGCCGTTGGTCCAGATGTGCAGTCCGGCACCGCCATCGCGCAGTTCGGTGGCCCGCTCGAACACCCGCACGCGAATGCCGCGCTCCCGCAGGGCGAGTGCGGCGGCCAGGCCGCCGATGCCGCCGCCGGAGATGAGGACGGTGAGCGGTTGGGCCGTCACGGCTGTTCCGTCGCGGTCAGCGCGGTGGCGGCCGCCGCCAGATCCGCGAGATCCATCCCGCCGCCGCGGCGGCGGCCCTTGCGGGCCAACGCGCCGGACATCAGCCAGCCCAGGCCCAGCGCCTCCAGCATGGAGGACTCGACGCCGATGCCCCAGCGCTCGGCGATCAGGCCGTTCGCCAGCCGCCACACCACGACACCGTGGAATTCGATCCGTTCCCCCGTGGGGTCCATCCCCAGGAATTCACCGGTGAAGGTGCCGCGCCAGGTGTTGTGGATGACCACATAGTCGGCGTACGCGCTGAGCGCTTCGATGGTGACGTGCAGGTCCGGAAAGCCCTGGCGCAGACCGGCGATGGTGTACTTGACGCCCTCGGTGCCCTCCGGTGCGCCGGGCAGGGGCTGGTGATCGACCATGTCCGGCGCGTAGATCTCGTCGACCACGGAGAAGTCGCCCGCATTGACGAACTCGTCGAACACCCGCCGGATGATGCGGGCATTGTCCTCGGCGGTGAAAACCGGCTCAGGCGTGGACATTCGCGGTCTCCTCACCGGGCGCGGGCGCTTCCCAGCGCAGCGACAGGCCGGCATACAGGTAACGGCTGGCCTCCACGGCCAGCAGCAGGACCCGGTCGCCCGGCCGGACGCGGCCCTGTACCCAGCCCTCGTCGAGGGCCAGCGGCACGGCGGCGGAACCGGTCGCGCCGACGGTGGCGAGGTTCTCCACGATGTTCTTCGCCAGCACCGCCTGGTCCTCGGGAGAGACTCCGGCGGCATCGAATTCGGCGGTGAAGTAGTCGGCATTGCCCTCGGGCAGCACGCAGGCGTCGATCTCGGCCACCGTGAGCCCGGTGCGGGTCAGCATGTCGCGCATGCCCGCCACGAAGACCTTCGGCCCGAAGGTGGCGGTCCCGGAGACATCGAGTTTCATCTCCACCAGGCGCTTGCGTTTGGCCTGATCGGCCACGGGCTCGTGGGTGCCGCCGCCCACGATCTGCATGCCGGGCTTGCGGTCGCCGCCCAAACAGGCGGTGGCGAACTGGAATTCGCCGTTCGGGTCGGCGCTGCCCGGTTCCCCGGCGCGCAGCACGACCGCCCCGGCCCCGTCGCCGAAGGAGTTGATCACCAGCCGGTCACGCATGCGCACCGACTCCGGGTCCATGCCCAGGTACATCGGGGCCAGCAGCGGGGAGATCGCCTCCGCGCCGATCACCACGGCGGTGCGGTAGGTGCCGTCCGCGAGCATGCGCCGCGCGTAGTCCAGGCCCTGCACGAAACCCGTACAGGCGGCCCGGAATTCGATGGACGCGCAGTGCGCCAGGCCCAATTGCTCCTGGACATAGGTTACCGCCGCCGGCAGCTGGTATTCGGGGCTGGCCGAGGACACCACCAGCAGGTCCACCTCCGCCGGATCGATATCCGCGCGGGCGAGGGCGCGTCGTGCGGCGGTGGCGGCCATGGTGTTGGTGCCGGTGCCGTGCTTGCCGGTGGTGGGATCGATCATCCAATGCCGTTGGCGTACTTGGATATTGTCGAGTACCTCGGCGGGCAGGGTGCCGCACAGGCGCTCCAGGGTGGCATTGTCGATCGGGTCGCCGGGCAGGAACGAGCCCGTGGCCAGGATCGAGACGTGACGTGGTTCGGGATTCGGCATGTGGTGTCTCCGTTCACGAGTGGATGACCGCGGCGGGATGCCGCAGCACGAAACTGGTGTGGGTGCCGCCCAGCGAGGAGCCGTTGACCAGCACCGGGCCGTGGTCGCCGCCGCGCTGCCAGGCGGTGATGGCCAGCGCGGCGGCCAGTTGCGCGCCCGCGCCGATGGGATCGCCCAGGACCCGCTTCGGTTCGGGCCGGGCGCAATTCGCGCTGAGACCGAGCCGGTCGATGGCACGCCGCTCCGGGCCGTCCACCACGGGCAGGCCCGCCGCGGCGGTCCAGACGGCGGAGAGATCGGCGGGGGATACCCCGGCCGCGGCCAGGGCGTCGCGCATGGCCCGTTCCATCCCGCGCCCGCGCGGATCCCACCGGGCGATGCCCAGGGCATCGGAGGTGGTCGCGTACCCGGCGAGCACCGCGATCGGGGTGGCGCCCCGCTGCCGCGCCGCCGAGGCCCGCTCCAGCAGCAGGGTGACGCTGCCCTCGGCGAGCCGGAAGCCCCGGCCGTGCCGGCCGGTGAAAAGCCCCGCGCCCCGGTACGCGTCGAGGGCGTAGGGGGACAGCTCGTCCGCGCCCGTGCACAGCACGGCGTCCGCGCGTCCGGCGCGCAGCAGGTCGAACGCGGTCCCGAGGGCGGCGGCCCCGGCGGCGTGGCCCGAGGTCAGGGTGGAGGTCGGGCCCTTGGCCCCCAGGGCCATGGCCACCTGCCCGGCGGCGGCATTGAAGACGGTATTGGGGAAGATGGCGGGGCTGCCCTGGGCGGGTCCGCCGAGCACGGTCGGTTCGAAGAATCGGGAAATGCTGCTCATCGGCCCGATGCCGGTGCCGACGACCACACCCACGCCCTCGTGGGCGGTGAGTCCGGCCGCGGCGAGCGCCTGCTGACTGGTCGCGACCGCCAGCTGCCCGAGGCGGTCCATGCGCCGGCGGGCCTTGGCCGGTATGTCGGCACCCGGGTCGGTGCCGACGCGGACGAGCCGTAATCCCTGGTGCGCCTCCGTAGGCACGGTGTCACCGGTCCAGGCGTCCCAGAGTTGATCGACATCGGATGCCCCGCCGATCAGCACGCCGATCCCGGTGACGACGACCTCGTCGGCGGCGACGGGGTCGAGATCGGTGCGGGCGGTACCGGGCCGGCCGTACACCACACAGGCATTGGCTCCGGCGAACGCGAAGTTGTTCGACGCCGCGACCCGCATGGGCAGCGCCCGCGCCTCGGGTGCCGGGTCCAGGCCGCAGGCCGGGTCCGTCTCGGCGAAACCGGCTGTCGGCGGGACCATTTCATCGCGCAGCCCGAGGATGGTCACGATGGCCTCGACCGCCCCGGCCGCACCCAGCAGATGGCCGATCATGGACTTGGTGCTGCTGAGCACCACCGTCGACGCGGCCTCGCCCAGTGCGGCCCGCACCGCATTGCTCTCCGCCGCATCATTTTTCGGCGTGCCGGTGCCGTGGCCGTTGATGTAGGGCACGTCCTCGGGCGCGAGACCGGCGGTGTCGATGGCCGCGCGAATCGCCCGGGCCGCGCCCGCGCCCTGCGGATGCGGGGCCGTGGCGTGGTAGCCGTCGGCCGACATGCCGTAGCCGAGCACCTCGGCGATGATCGGCGCACCGGCCGCCAGCGCCACCTCGGCGGCCGCCAGCACCATCATGCCCGCGCCCGCGCCGAGCGAAAGCCCGTCGCGATCACGGGAATACGGCCGGGCCGGGCGCGTGGACAGCGATTCGACGCTGGTGAATCCGTAGTAGGCCATCTCGGTGAGCGCGTCGCTGCCGCCCACCAGCATGGCGTCGGCCCGGCCCGCGCGGATCTGTTCGACCGCGTGCGCCAGCGCGTGAGCGCTGGACGCGCACGCGGTATTCACCGACAGCACAGGACCTTTCAGCCCGAACGCCGCGCTGAGCGCCTCCGCGCAGAACTGTGGCGGCACCAGCAGCAGATGCCGGTCGTCACCGAGACCGAGCCCGTCCGCGTCGACGGACCGGCCGGCGGCGACCGCGCGGCGCACCGCCTTCTCGGCACTGCGGATTCCGCTGTTGCAGCTGCCGAACGCCACCCCCCACCGGTGCGCGGGCAGGGCGTCCGGTCGTGGTGGCGCGCCGTCCTCGAGCACGCCCAGACCCGCGCCCGCCATGGCCTCCTCCGCCGCGATGAGCGCGTAGTCGACGGCGGGTTCCGGGTCGGTGAGACCCAGCGGCGTGAGGTAGTCGTATTTGGGGCGCGGCGGGTCGAGGATCTCGCCGCCGATGGCCCCGGCGAGTCCGGGCACCGCGAGCTCGCGCAGCGGCCGGATGGCCACCTCGCCGCCGCGCACCCGCTGCCACAGTTCCTCCGCGCCGACGCCGTGCGCGGTGATCGCGCCGAGCGAGGTGATCACGATGCGCCGGTGCGGCGCGGGATGAGGGGTTTCGTGCATGGCCGAAGTTCCTGTCGGTCAGTTCGATGCGGTGAGGGTGAGCGCCACGGCCTGGCCCTCCAAGCCACGGGCCAGGGCCAGCGCGACCCGCGGATTCGCCTGGCGCGCGGCGCCGGACACGATGTCGAGATCGCAGCCGGGCGCGGGTGTTTCGTGGTTGCCGGTGGCGGGCACGACGCCGGAGTCCAGGGCCAGTCCCGCGAGTGCGGCATTGAGCGCACCGGCTCCGCCCACCAGGTGACCGGTCTGTGGTTTGACGCTGGTCACCGCGGCGCCGTGGGCTTCGGGACCGAGGGCGGTGCGCAGGGCGCGCACCTCACTGGTATCGCCGAGCGCGGTGGCGCAGCCGTGGGAGAACACGGCGTCCACCGCCGGCGCTCCGGCGTCGGACAGGGCCGCCGAGATGGCGCGGGCCAGTCCCCGTCCGTCCCGGTCGGAGGCGGGTACGCGCACACAGTCGTTGCCGATGCCGTAGCCCGCGAGCTCGGCATAACAGCGCGCGCCGCGTCGCAGTGCCCGATCACGCTCTTCGAGGATCAGGATCGCCGCGCCGTCACCGATGACCGAACCGCTGTGCTCCCTATCGAAGGGGCGAAAAGCCGTGTCGCCCAGGTCGTTGCGCGGCGAGAGCACCCCGAGCCCGTCCAGTTTGGCCATGGCCCACCAGTTGGTGGCGTCGTCGTACCCGCCCGCCACCGCGATATCGGCCTCGCCCCGGCGGATCGCCCGCATGGCCCGCCCGATCGCGGTCGCCCCGGAATCCGCCGCGCCCGCATAGAAGGCATTGGGTCCGCGCAGGCCGAACAGCGACGAGATGTGGTAGGTCCCGCCGTTCTGCAAACCCTCCACGTACGCCAGGGGCGGCACGATCGAGCGGGCCAGCTCCCCGAGCCGCCGCATGTCCGGTCCGCCGTCCGCGCCGCGGATGGCCTCCATATCGGCGATCGAGTCGTCGCGCTGGCAGATGTCCTTGTTCCCACCGAGATACAGGCCGGTGCGGTGGCCGAGGTCGCGATCCTCGAGTCCCGCGTCCCGCAGCGCGAGGGTGGCCGCCGCGACGCCGTACTGGTCGCCGCGGGTGGAGGTGCGCATGGAGCGCAGCGACAGGAACCGGCTGGGGTCGAAGTCGGGGATCTCCGCGCCGAGCCGGGTGCGCAGCGGCGACGGATCGTAGGCGCACAGGGGGCCGATGGCGGTGCGCCCGGCCACGATCGCCGACCAGGTGTCGTCCGCTCCTTCGCCGAGCGCCGTGACCAGACCGATCCCGGTGATCACGACGCGCCGCGCGTTCACGACTTCGCCTCGGCGGTACGCCCGTTCGCGGTGCTCCCATTCGCTTCCGCGGTGCTCCCATTCGCTTCCGCGACGGGCCCGCGGACCAGGCGCAGGGTGCGGACGGCCGCGACGGTGGCCTCGCCCACGCGAGCGGTGGCCTTCCACCGCGATTCGGCGGGATCCGGGCCGGCACCGGCCGTTTCGACGGTGATGCGCACCTGGTCACCGGGCGTCACGAAGCGCCGGAAGCGCAGCCCCTCCGCGGCCCGCAGCCGCAGCAGCGGATCGCCGGCCGCGAGCACGGCCAGCGCGATCATGCTCTCGGTCAGCAGCACGCCGGGCAGGATGGGCCGGCGCGGGAAATGGGTGTCGAAGAACGGCAGGGTGCCGGTCACGTTCAGCAGGGCCTCGGCGCGAATTCCGGGACTCACCTCCAGGATTCGATCGAATCCCGGGGTGCCGATACCCGCGGCCGGGACTTCGGCGGGCGTCGGGAGTGCGGTGGGCACGGTGTAGGACGCGGTCATGGCAGCTCCTGGGGTGTGCCCACCACGAGGCAGGTATTGGAACCGCCGAACGCGAGGGCATTGATCATGGCCGCGCGCACCGGCATGGAGCGCGCGCGATGGGGGACGTAGTCGAGATCCAGTGCCCGGTCCGGGGTATCCAGATTCAGGGTGGGCGGCACCACCGAATCCCGGAGCGCGCCCAGCGCCGCCAGCAGATTGAGCGCCGCGGCGGCGGCGGTGAGATGCCCGGTCATGGATTTGGGGGAGGACACCACCAGCCGGTGCGCGTCGTCGCCGAAGACCTTCTTGATCGCCCGGGTCTCGGAGACGTCATTGCCCGGCGTGCTGGTGCCGTGCGCGGCGATGTAGTCGATATCGGCTGTGCCCAAGCCGGATTCGCCGAGCGCGGACTCCATGGCCTCGATCGCGCCCGAGCCGTCCGGTGGCGAGTCGGTGATGCGCCAGGCGTTCATGGTGGACCCGTACCCGAGCAACTCGCCCAGGATCGGGGCACCGCGATCCAGCGCGGACTCGAGATCCTCCAGGACGAAGGCCACGGCGCCCTCGCCGATGACGAACCCGCTGCGGTCGGCGTCGAAGGGCCGGGACGCCTTGGCGGGATTGTCGTTGTAGCGGTCGGTCATCGCGCCCAGCAGACCGAATCCGAGAATGTCGGCCCAGGTGGTGAGCGAGTCGTAACCGCCCGCCACCATCATGCGGGCATCGCCCTCCTGGATCAGCCGGAATGCCTCGCCGAGGGCGTGCCCGGAGCCGGCGCAGGCGGTGTGGATGCCCACCATGGGCCCGGTCGCGCCGATCAGCCGCACCATGGCATTGAGCGCCAGGTTCTGATTCCCGGTCAGGGTCGCCGACGGCGAGGGCCGCACGAAGGCGTCGGATTGCCCGGTGCGAGAACGCAATTCGGATACCTTCAGCACCAGGTTCAGATCCGGGCGGCCCACGCTCGCGCCCATGGCGACACCGCGATCCGACGGCGCGTAGCGGGTCTCGGTGAGCGGGTCCAGACCCGCCGACCGCAGGGCCTCGCCGGTCGCGGCGAGCCCGAACAACCCCGGTCGTGACACCCAGCGCCGGTCGGCGGCTGCCGGGACAGCGGTGGCCGGATCGAAGGAGTCGGGCACCAGCCCGGCGATCCGGACCGGGAAGGTGGTGCAGTCGAAGGTGGTCAATGTCCCGATGGCATTGCGGCCCGCCACCATTCCGGCCCAGGTGGTCGGCGCGTCGACGCCCAGGGGGGTGACCGCTCCCACGCCCGTCACGGCCACCCGCCGCAGTCCCGCCGCGTTCGTGGCACTCATCAGACCAGCTCCTCGCCGAGCAGCTGGCGCGCCATCCGTTCGGTGTCGACCGGATCGTCGAGCCGATCGGCCTCGATGAGGGCGCACATGATGTTGCGGGCGAACATGATTCGCTCGCCGTCCACCTCGATCCAGCCGTCCACCACCGCCGCCTCCGGCGTCGCGTGCACCACCTGTGCGGTCATGCGCAGCACGTCACCGGGCACCGCGTCGCGGTACACGGTCACCTCGCCCACGGTGAGCAGCGCGGCCCGGCGGGTGTGCGCCGAACTCAGCAGTACCAGCCAGGCGCCGGCCTGGCACAGCGCCTCCAGCGCCAGGCCGAAGGGCAGCACCGGGCCGGCGGCGGAGGGCTGCCAGACGTTCTCGTAGACCGAGGTGAGTTTGCGAGCGGTGATGTGCTGCAACGGTTCCCAGGACTCGATGCGGTCGATGAGATGAAATCGCATGGCAGTCACTCCTTTTCCGATTCAGCGGGAGACCAGGCGGCCATTGCTGAGCTGCACCGCCAGTCCGCCGTCCACGCGCAGCAATTCGCCGGTGACGTAGTCGGCGGCCGGACTCGCAAGAAAGGCCACCGCCTCGGCGACCTGCTCGACGGTCCCGTACCGGCGCATGGGGACATGGGTGCGCCCGCGTCCGCCGTCGCGCTGCAGCAGATCGCCGATCAGATCGGTCGGGATCACCCCGCCCAGAACGGCATTCACCCGGACCCCGAACCGGGCCATCTCCACCGCGCAGGCCAGCGTGAAGGCGTTCATCGCGCCCTTGGAGGTGGAGTAGTTGGACTGCCCGGTGAGCCCCTTCTCGCCCATGATCGACGACACGTTCACGATCGAGCCCTCGCCCTGGGCCATAAGGTGCCCGGCCGCGGCATGGGTGCAGTTGAACGCGCCACCCAGGTTCACCCGGATGACCTCCCACCACACCTCGGGATCCATGTCGTGCAGCAGGCCGTCGCGGGTGATGCCCGCGTTGTTGACCAGAATGTGCAAGCCGCCCAACTGTTCTCGCGTCTGCTCCACCAGATCGCGGGCCGCGCCGCCGTCCGCGACATCGGCCCCGATGGCGACCGCCCGCCCGCCGGAGCCCTCGATCTCGGCGACCACCTCGAGGGCCTCGTCCTTGTGGGAGCGGTAGTTGACGGCCACGGCCGCGCCGCGACCGGCCAGGGTCAGGGCCACGGCCCGCCCGATGCCCCGGGACGCGCCGGTGACCAGCGCGACCCGGCCGGCGAAGTCGCCGGACATCAGGCGACAGCCTCGGCGTCGGCCGGACCGGCGGCGGCGCGCTGGGCGACCAGGTCCACCAGATTGCGCACGGTGACCAGGCCGAGCACCTGCTCACCGCGCAGCGGGCCGTTCAGCTTGGTCCGATCGAACTGCGGCAGCACCTTTTCCAGGTGTGCGAGGCCGATGTCGGAGACGATCTCGTTCTCGTCACCGAACTCGTCGTCGGGGATGCCGCCCTGCAGCAGCTCCTGGACATCGGCGACGGCGATCTTCACGCCGGTGTCGCGGTGGATGCGGAACAGGATGTCGAGCAGGTCGATGGATTCCGCGCCCAGCTCGTCGATGAGGGTGGCGTCGAGGGTCACCTCGGACTGGTCGATGCCCAGGGCGTCGGCGATCGCGTCGATGACGGCGGGAGCGAAATCGGTGCTGGTTTCGGGCATGGTTATCTCTTCCTTCGTGGTGGGGACACCGTTGGGTCCCCTGGGGCGCGGGACGCCACAGGGGTGGGGATCGGCCGGGAAATCGGTCGGATTCGGCGGATCAGGCGTAGGCGGCGATGGCCGCGGCGATGCGGCGGGCGTCCTGGGTGCTGCGCACGGTGGCCGCGTTCAGCATGCGGTTGGCGAGCCCGGACAGCACGCGTCCGGGACCGATCTCGAGGTAGTCGGTGCAGCCGAGATCGGCGGCGGTGCCGATCACCTCGATCCAGCGGACGGGAGCGGTGAGCTGCCGGCGTAGTAGGTCGCGGGCGTCATTGCCACTCGAAATCGGCTGCGCGGTAACGGAACTGATGACATCGATGGCGGGGTCGCGGAATTCGGTGCGATGCAGGTCGGCCGCGAACCGCTCCTCCAGCGCGGCCATGAGCGAGCAATGGAACGGCGCTGCGACCCGCAGCGCGACCAAGGAGCCCGCGCCTTCCTCGCGCAGTAACTCCACGGCGGCGTCCACCGCCTCCGCCGTGCCGGAGATGACCGACTGATCGGGGGCGTTGTAGTTGGCGAGTTCGACCACGCCGGCCACTCCCGCGCAGATCTCCTCGATCCGCGCCGCGGGCACCCCGGACACGGCCGTCATGGCGCCCGGTATCGCCGCGGCGATTTCCGCCATCAGCTCGCCCCGGCGCCGCACCAGGGTCAGCGCGTCGGCGAGGTCCAGCACCCCGGCCGCGACCAGCGCGGTGAACTCGCCGAGGCTGTGCCCGGTCACCATGTCGGGGGAGAAGCCCGCGGCGCGCAGCACCTCGAAGATTGCGAAGGAGGTGGCCAGGATCGCGGGTTGCGCGATCTCGGTGGCCCGCAACTGTTCCGCGTCACCCTCGGTGCACAGCTTGCCCAGGGGCAGGCCCAGCACCTCGTCGGCGCGCTCGAATACCACCCCCGCCGTGCCGGGGTGTTCCCGGATCAGGTGGGCGGCCATGCCCTCGCGCTGGGAACCCTGGCCGGGAAACATGGCGATCACACTGGCGTTCATGTTGTCTTCCGAATCCTGCTGGTAGCCACGGCTACTGCGAGACAAATCCCGAACGTCGCTGTTCTCGCCCCGAGTATGTGAATCCCGGCTCGAGCAGTCCTCGAGGAAAACCAAACACGCAGTAACTATCTGAGCGACGCCCGCTTTTCGGCCGGCCGCTGCTCGTGCGGTAACTGGACATGGCGCGACGCTAACCAGGGGCGGTTAGGACCGGGTTAGGAGTCAGCGGGCGTGATCGGGGCTCAGCCGCAGTGGCTTTCGAGATAGAGCCGCAGTACCAGCCGGCCCTGGCTGACCACCCACTCGTTGCGGGGAGCGTCCCGGTAGGCGTGTTCGATGGTGCCCTCGGCGATCGCGATCGCGACCCCGAACACCCGGGGGTCGGTGTGTGCGGGCATCACCCCGGATTTCAGCAGCAGGTGGCCGAACGAGTGCGCGCAACGGCGCTGATGGACGTGGACCACGTCGCTGTCGCCGTAGGCGAAATAGAGCGCGACGAATGCGAGATGCCGCAGGAAGTGGGTGCGATGCACGGCGGCGAACAGGTCGATCGCGTGCGGGATGCTGTCCGCGCGAAGCGTTTCGATCTCCGCCGCGACCCGCCGGTCGATCCGGTCCAGGTCGCGGTCGAGTAGCTGGCGGAACACCGCCTCCCGATTGGCGAAGAACTGGTAGAGCGTCGCGATCGGCACGCCGGCGCGCTCGGCGATCACGCGGGTCGTCACGGCGTCCACGCCGTGCTCGTCCACGAGTTCCCGCGCCGCGTCCAGGATGCGCTCGACACGTTCCCTGCTGCGCGACTGCACAGGTGCGCGTCGTAGGCGCCCCAGCTCGGACACGCGACCATGATCGCAGACGACTCGGCGCGGCCGCAAAACATGAGCGGAACATGACTTTTCGTCCGATCAGCCAGGTAGCGGCGTGAAGGAAACATTACTGTTTCGTGGGTCGCGCGAAGAAGTCTCGCGGATGGGGCCAATTTGCGAAACATCCACTTGCGCAGGCAAGTTGGCCGTGCGAACATTGCCGCCAGCGGAAATGGGATGCGAGATGGATTGTGGCGAAATAGATTTGAATATTTCTGCGGTTCGCCCATGACGCAAGGAGTTTCATTGAGAGCATCTGGTGAACGGGTGATCCATGTCAAACTGATGGGCGAGTTCGCTATTTCGGTCTCCGGTGCGGATTGTGTCCGGTGGCGTGCGAGCAAGGCTCGATCACTGTTCGGAGTGCTGCTCGTGAACCGCAACAGCGTCGTGGGCAAGGATCGGCTACGAGAGTTGTTGTGGCCGGACATCGATGGGCCCAGTACGTCGTTGAAGGTTACGGTGCACGCCCTGCGCAGAACGTTGGATACCCACTTCGGAACCGAACGGCGCGACCTGCAGATCGAGTTCCGGGATTTCGGCTACATCATGGACGTGAGTGACGATGTGATCGTCGATTGCCAGGAATTCGAGCGGTATACGGCGGCCGCGCGTGAGGCCGCCGCGCGGGGCCTGCGGGAGGAAGCGCTGGACCTGTATCGACGGGCCGCCGCACTCTACTCGGGCGAGTTTCTCGACGGCGAATCCGACAGTTGGGTGATCGAACACCGGCACTGGCTGCGTTCGATGATCCTGAGCGCGTTGCACACGCTGGCCGAATACGCGCTCGAGGCAGGAGAACTCGCCGACGCCGCCGACGCGTGCCGCCGCACGCTGGCCATCGATACGGCGAACGAGGCGGCTTTTCGCCGGCTGATGACGATCCACGCCCGGCGCGGGGAGCTGCAGCAGGCGGAACAGTGGTACGCGCTGTGTGCGCAACGTCTGCGGGAGCAGTTCGAAATCGATCCCAATCAGGACACGCGATCGCTGCGGCATCGCCTGCTCGGCAGCGAATTCCTGGAGGGTTCCCGCCCGGTCGGTGCGGGCCGCCGGGCTCGCGACGGCGTCTCGAATCGCCTGGGCTCGATCGCCTGACCGCGGATCAGCTGCCGGGGAGCGCGGTGGGCGTGCGCAACAGCCGGGCCCGCCGGGTGAGGGTGAGGCCGATTCCCTCGGCGGCCGCGCGGACCGATGCCGCGTGGGCATCCGGATGGAACCGGTGGGACGGGCCCGCCACACTGATCGCCGCCACCACTTGGTCCGCGTCGCGGATCGGCGCGGACACGCACACCAGGCCGGGGGCCGACTCCTCGAATTCGAAGGCCACGCCGTCGGCCGCGATCCGATCGAGCTGTTTGCGCAGTGTGCCCGGCTGGACCAGCGTCCGCGGAGTGTAGCGACGCAGCGGCCCTGCCAGTACCTGATCCCGGAGCGCCGCATCGGCATTGGCCAGCAACACCTTGCCGATGGCGGTGCAGTGCACCGGCATGCGGCCTCCGATCCGGGACGGAGCGCTGGCCTGCCGGCGTCCGCCGATCTTCGTCAGGTACACGACATCCGTGCCGTCGAGGACGCCCAGATGCACGGTCTCGTGAATGCGCGCGTTCAGCTCCTCGAGGAAGGGAATCGCCACCTCGAGCAAACTCCGCTCGACCGACGCGCGCATTCCCAGCTCGAACAGATGCCCGCCGAGCCGATATCCGGCCTCGGTCCGGTCCAGGAGCCGCACCGTCACCATGTCCGACAGCACGCGGTGCAGGGTGCCTTTCGGAATGCGGGTCCGCCGCGCGAGTTCGGCGAGGCTCAACGGGGAGTCGTCGATCGCGAACGCCTCGAGGACCGCCATGGTCTTGCCCAGAACGGTCGAACCGTCCACCACTCGACCGGCAACTGCAGATGACATCGTCGACCTCCAACCCTGCGGGCCCAGCCCACTCTATCCGGCGCGCGTTCGGCTCAGTGGAACGGAATGCTGGCGGGTGCGTCCTGCCTGCGGCGACAGTGAGATCGCTGCTCCAGCCTTCGTCACGAATCCGGGGTTTCCGATGCCACTACCTCCAAGCCTTGACCGACGCTCCGCGGACGCGGACACCGCCGTGATCGCCGCCGACATGCTCGGCGCGGCTGCCCGCTCCGGCACCCCGTGCGCGCCGGTTCGCGATCTGATCGGTGCCGACGACGTGGCCGCGGCATATGCGGTGCAGGAACTGCTGACCGCCGAGCGCATCGCGGCAGGCGCCCAGGTCGTCGGCCGCAAGATCGGCCTGACCTCCCCGGCCGTGCAGCGGCAGCTCGGCGTCGATCAACCGGATTTCGGAGTGTTGTTCGACGACATGCGCTACCGGCAGGACACGCCCGTGCCGCTGAGCCGGCTGCTGCAACCGAAGGTCGAAGCCGAAGTCGCGTTTGTGCTCGCACAGGATCTGGTGGACGGCTCGCTCGACGACGAGCAGGTTCGCGGCGCGGTCGGCTACGCGGTGGCCGCGCTCGAGATCGTCGACAGCCGCATCGCGGGCTGGGACATCACCTTCGGCGACACCGTCGCCGACAACGCCTCCAGCGGCCTGTTCGTCCTCGGCTCCGAACGCCGCACCCTCGATGCCTTCGACCCCGTTTCGGTGCAGATGCGGATGGCGATCGACGGTGTCCCCGTGTCGACCGGAACCGGCGCCGCCTGCCTCGGCGACCCGCTGCACGCCCTGGCCTGGCTGGCACGGACCACCCGCGAGTTCGGCCGGCCATTGCGCGCCGGGCAGATCGTGCTCTCCGGAGCGCTCGGACCCATGGCCCCGATTCAGGGCCCCGCCACCGTCACCGCGGACATCACCGGACTCGGCTCGGTGACCGCGAACTTCGTCCAGGAGTGAGAACCATGAACGACAAACCCGCCGGGCTGCAGGTCGCGGTGATCGGGTCGGGCAACATCGGCACCGATCTCATGATCAAGGTGATCCGGCACTCGGACGTGCTGACGATGGGTGCGATGGTCGGCATCGACCCGGAATCCGACGGACTCGCCCGCGCCCGCCGGTTCGGCATCCCGACCACGGCCGACGGCGTCGAGGGTCTGCTGAAACTGCCGAACTTCGACGAGATCGACGTGGTCTTCGACGCGACCTCCGCCAAAGCCCACGCCGCCCACGCCGCGGTACTCGAACCGCTCGGCAAACGCCTGATCGATCTGACGCCGGCCGCGCTCGGCCCGTTCGTCGTACCGGCGGTGAACCTCGACGAACATCGCCACGCGCCCAACGTCAACATGGTCACCTGCGGCGGGCAGGCCACCATCCCGATCGTCGCCGCCGTCTCCCGCGTCGCACCCGTCGCCTACGCCGAGATCGTCGCGTCCATCGCCTCGAAGTCCGCGGGGCCGGGTACCCGCGCCAATATCGACGAGTTCACCGAGACCACCGCGCACGCGATCGAAACGGTCGGTGGCGCCCAGCGCGGCAAGGCCATCATCATCCTCAATCCCGCGGACCCGCCGCTGATCATGCGCGATACGGTGCTGTGCCTGATCACAGCGCCCGATGCCGGCACGCACCGGGCGATTCGCGAATCGGTGGAGCAGATGGTCGCGCAGGTGGCCACCTACGTGCCCGGCTACCGCCTCAAGCAGCGAGTTCAGATCAGCGCCGTGCCGCAGGATCAACCGGTGCGCACCCTGCTCGGCCCGGACACGGCGGCCGCGCCCACGCATCAGGTGTCGGTCTTCCTGGAAGTCGAAGGAGCCGCCCACTATCTCCCGGCATACGCCGGCAACCTCGACATCATGACCTCGGCGGCGGTGCGCTACGCCGAATCCATCGCCGACACGATCACCGCCGCCCCGGCAGAACAGGAAGCGCTCCGATGACCACCCGGCTGTTCATCCAGGACGTCACACTCCGCGACGGCATGCACGCGGTGCGCCATCGCATCACGCCCGGCGACGTCGGCCGGATCGTGGCCGCGCTCGACGCGGCGGGTGTCGACGGTATCGAAGTCGCCCACGGCGACGGTCTCGCCGGCGGCAGCTTGAACTACGGGCCGGGGAGCAACACCGACTGGGAATGGATCGAGGCCGCCGCCGCCAATCTCACGAACGCTCGGCTGACCACGCTGCTGCTGCCCGGCATCGGCACCATCGAAGAACTGAAGCAGGCCTACCGGCTGGGCGTCCGGTCGGTGCGCGTGGCCACCCACTGCACCGAAGCCGATGTGTCGGCCCAGCACATCGCCACCGCACGGGAACTCGGCATGGACGTCTCCGGATTCCTGATGATGTCGCACATGGCCGAACCGGCTCGCCTCGCCGAACAGGCGAAAATGATGGAATCGTATGGGGCGCAGTGCGTTTACGTCACCGATTCCGGTGGCCGGCTGACCATGAACGGTGTCCGTGACCGGGTTCGCGCCTACCGTCAGGCGCTCGATCCGGGTACCGAGATCGGCATTCACGCGCACGAGAACCTCTCGCTCTCGGTGGCCAATTCGGTGGTGGCGGTCGAAGAAGGCGTCACCCGGGTCGATGCCTCGCTCGCCGGACACGGCGCGGGGGCGGGCAACTGCCCGATCGAACCCTTCGTCGCGGTCGCCGACCTGGCCGGCTGGAAGCACAACTGCGATCTGTTCGCTCTGCAAGACGCCGCCGACGACCTGGTGCGGCCGCTGCAGGATCGTCCGGTGCGGGTAGACCGCGAAACCCTCACCCTCGGGTACGCCGGGGTCTACTCGTCCTTCCTGCGCCATGCCGAAACGGCGTCGCGGCGCTACGGCATCGACGTGCGCACGATCCTGCTCGAGGTGGGACGCCGCGGACTGGTCGGCGGACAGGAGGACCTGATCGTCGACATAGCCCTGGACCTGCTCCCCGCCGCCGACAGGGCGACAGCCCTTTCCTGACGTGTGAAACGAGAAAGGCACGGTCCATCAGGACCGGGCCTTTCCACATTCAGAGGGTGCCGTTTTCGATGTCGCGTTTCAGCGCCGCCTGGTACGCCTGGTGGGATGAGACGCCGTTGTCGACGGTGAAGTTGATGAGCAGCGGGTTGGCGATGAAGGTGAGGTGCTCGTTCACCGAGGTGGTGCCGTTGCCGTTGTCGACGAAGGTGACCTTCTGATGGGTGATGACGCCGGGCGAGTCGTAGCTGTCGGTGAGGTAGTAGTGATCGACCGGGTAGAGGCGCTGTTCGGCCTGGGTTTTCGCGGGGTAGTCGACCGAGCCCATCGGGATGTTCTCCAGCGCGGTGAAATCGATGGTCTCGGTGGCGCCGTCGGTGCAGGTGCGATGCACGATGATGTCCTTCAGGAACGGATGCCGCCCGATGTCGTTGCGCAGGTTCGAGTACACCGTCCATACCTTGGCGATCGGCGCATTGATGGTGATCGGCAGATCGACCGTCCGCGACGACGTGCCGGACGACGGACTCTTCTGCTCGGCCTGGTACGTGGCCCAGCCGGTCTGCCAGCCGGCGGTGTAGGCGTTCGGGGTGTCGGTACAGGTCGGTGCGGAATCCGCCTGCGCCACCGGTGAACCCGCCGCGAACGACAGGGCCATTGCGCATCCCACAAGATATTTCACGGGCGGACTGTAACGTGTTCTCGCGCCCGATCGCGAGGCGCTCCCGAATTCGAGACCGAACCGTATGAATTGTGCTGTGCGGCCCGCCTACCAGCAATGCACGGTCCGAATGACCGTCCGGCCGGCCGACCGTCGGAAGGACGAGCCGGCCGGACCCGCGTCAGCTCCGCGCGGCCGGCACGCCGAGTAGCGCGGCCAATCCCGCAGCGGTGCCGGGGAATCGCTCGAGCAGGCCGGCTACCTCGTGGTTTCCGGCCGGGCCGGCCTCCTGCCAGCCGCCCTCGATGCCGAGCAGTCCGCTGAGTGCGTCACACGCGGCGGGGTGGGCGGCCAGCAGTTCGGTGACCGGCCCGCGCGGTGCGGCGGCCACCGGCGGTGCGGCCGTGGTGAATTCGGCCGACCAGGGCGGGACGAAGGCGTCCACGGCGGGCAGCGCGCCGGGGAAGGTACGGCCCGCTTCCCGGACCAGGCCCGGGATCAGATCGCCCGCCTGATCCTTCAGGGTGGTGATCAACTTCGGCAGCCAGGGCAGCAGTACCGTGTCCGGCAGCGTGCCGAAGGCCTTCGACAACAGCTCCACCACAAAGGGTTTCAGTGCCGGAGCCGGGTCGATGGCCTGCACGAAGCCGCTCACGTACTGCGGAACCGTCGGCAGCACCAGCGGATTGGCCAGCATCCCGTCGCACCGCGCGCGCAGCTCGGCCATGGTCAGCAGGCCGAGCTGGAACCGCGCCGCCCACAGCAGGGCCACCTTGGCCGGCGCCTCCGGATGTGATTGCAGCACCGCCAGTTCCAGCTGGGTGTGATCGCAGCCCAGTGACAGCGCCAGGTTCTCCATCCCGAACAGGAAGCCCAGCATGGCCGCCACCTGCGCCGGCCCGGTCTCCTCGGCGGCGAAGGCGGTGGGCAGCAGGGTGCAGTAGTGCGCGTACCCGGCTGTCACGAACCGTTCGCACCACGCCGGTAGGCCGTCCTCGGTGGAGCGGAAGTAGTTGAGCAGCACCCGGATCCGCCGCAGCACGACGGGCGCGTCGTCCACTGTCCGTTCGGCGGCGAGGAGTTCGACCGCGCGCCGGCCCAGCTCGTCGGCGAGCCGGACCGAGCCCAGATACACCAGCGCGTCCTCGACCGCGCCCAGCGCCACGGCCGCGGTCGCGTCCGGCGCGGCGACCGCGCGCCGCAGGCGCTGCTCCAGCACCTGCTCCACCGACACGCCCTCGTACCCGAGCTCCACCAGTGAGCGCTGGTGTTTGCCGAGCCCGATGTCCCAGCTCTCCTGGATCGAGGTCTCACCCAGTCCGCGCGAGCCCATGATGGGCCGCAGCGCGTCCTGCGGCAGCAGCCTGCGCAGCAGCCACAGCAGATCCGAGCACGGCCGCAGGTCCGGATTCGCCTTCAGGTCCAGCAGCGCGCGTTGCAGCGTCCGCTTGGACAGATCCAGTCCCAGCGGTGCCAGCCGGTCGAGCACATCGCGGGCCAGCGGCGGCAGCGCCGCGTACCCGACCTGGCCGATGCGGTCGCCGCCGAGCAGGATCTCGCACAGTCGCCGCACATCCCGCCGCCCCGGTACCCGGTCCTTCTCGAGGCAGGTGACGGCCGCGTCCTGGAAGTCGTACGGCGTCGGACGGGCACGATTGCGCAAGCCCGCCAGCAGGATCGAGGTCTCGAAGATGGCGATGGCGTCGGCGGTGCTGGCCAGGTAGCCGTTGCGCCGGGCCAGCCGGACGATATCCACCGACCACTCCAGGAGCTCGGCCTCGTCGAGCGGGTCCAGGATCGGTGGCCGGGACAGGAAGCCCGAAAGCCGGTCCGTCACTTCGGCTTCCGCTTCCGCCGGAAGTGGCGGCTGCTTGACGCGCTTCTTCGCTCCCTGCTGGCCTTCCAGCTGGAACGACTGCAATTTGCCGCGCCGCAAGCCCTTCGCCCAGGTGGCCGCCGCGATCGACACCGCGCCGCCGGCCAGCCCGAACTGCGCCTCGATGGCGGAGTGGCTGGACGGGATCAGCCCGTAGTGCCATTTCGTGGCCGAGCGCGGCGAGATCTCGAACGGCTCCGACGCAGCCAGTCCGAACTGTTCGACGGGGCTGGCCGCATGGGCCGCGCCGCACACGTACAACGCCTGCGCCGGATCGATCTCGTTGGCGGCCAAGTGTTCCCGCATGCGGGTCCACATGTACCGTTCGCGGTCCTCGTCCTCGACGGTGCTGCCGCGCCGCAGCCGGCGGAACAGGCTGCCGATCATCACCATGACCTGACGGTAGGTGTCGTAGTCGGCGTCCACGAGGGGCTGCTCGACGTACTGGTCCCACCATTCCGACCAGTGCCGGACCTTGCCGTGGTGCAGCAGGTGTTCTTCCAGTTCGGCGAAACGCGGTCGCAGATCACCGATTTCGAGGCCGACCGCGCCGCCGTGCAGGCCGTCGTCCTCGGCCTGCTCGCTGTCGGCGGGTGTCTCGGACTGCTTCGCCTCGGGAGCCCACTGGAAGACGTGATCGGTGGACCGATCCACCAGCACCAGTTCGACGCCCGGCGTATCGAGCGCGTAGGCGATGGCCTGGTACTCGGCCGACGATTCGGTGATCGGCGCGACCACCGACAGCGGCGCCCATTCCGCGGGGAAGCCCTCGATCTCGGTGGCGAAGGCCTGCAGCGCAATCGGCAGGCGGCAGTTGCGCAGCTCGTCCAGCAGCGGCCGCATGTCCTCGCACAATTCCAGGTAGATGACGCTCGGCTGCTTCTCGCGCAGCCGTCGCACCATGGCCAGACCGGAGGCGGGCGAGTGGTGGCAGACCGGGAAGATCTCCAGCCGCTCCGACAGCGCCCGGTCGACATCGTCGACGATGCCCGCCAGGATGTCGCCCGCCGCCCCGGGTGCGCCGGCGAACGCGACGGCCGCGTCCGCCAGCTGATCCCGCAGCGCGGCAAAGGTATTCGGCGCGGGCCGGGTGTCGGGCACGCTCACGGCTCCACCTCGCTGGCGCTCGGTTCCGCCGTGCGCGTGGGCGCGCTGTATCGATGGTTCGCTCGCAAGCTCGCTCACGACAGCCTCGCGATCGCTGCCCGGCCGCCCTCGAGGAATTCGCCCCAGGCGGCATCGCCCTTCTTGTCCTTGGTGCGCGGCTCGACGACACCGTGCAGGTACTTGTTGAGAATGGCCAGGTCCTCGGGCGTGCGCCGGGCCAGCGACCCGACCAGCGAACCGGCGAGGGTCTCCGCGCGCAGTTCCTTCGCACCGAAGAACTGGCTGTGCAGGATGGCGTCCTCGAGTACGCCGATCTGCTCGGCGGTGGACAGCGCCGACTCCAGCTTGTCGTCGTCGCTGGTGGCGGCCGCCGCGGCGGCGCGCAGATCGGCGAAGCTCTCCAGCAGGATGTCCAGCAGCGTGGGCGGCAGTTCCAGCTCGATGGAGTGGCGACGCAGCAGTTCCGCGGTGCGGAAGCGCACGATCTCCGCCTCGCTCTTCTTGTTGGACACCACCGGAATTCGCACGAAGTTGAAGCGCCGCTTGAGTGCCGAGGACAGGTCGTTCACGCCGCGGTCGCGGCTGTTGGCGGTGGCGATGATGGAGAAGCCCGGCTGCGCGAACACCACATTGTCGTCATCGAGCTCGGGGATCGAGACGTACTTCTCCGACAGGATGGAGATCAGCGCATCCTGCACATCGCTGGTGGACCGGGTGAGCTCCTCGAAGCGGCCGATCACGCCCTGCTCCATGGCGGTCATGATCGGGGACGGGATCATCGACTCCCGCGATTGACCCTTGGCGATGACCATGGAGATGTTCCACGAGTACTTGATGTGGTCCTCGGTGGTGCCGGCGGTGCCCTGCACCACCAGCGTGGAATTGCGGCTGATGGCCGCCGACAGCAGCTCGGCCAGCCAGCTCTTGCCGGTACCCGGATCGCCGATGAGCAGCAGACCCCGGTCCGAGGCCAGCGTGACAATGCTGCGCTCGACGAAACTGCGGTCACCGAACCACTTCTGCTCCACCTGGCGGTCCAGTCCGTCGGCGCGTTCGGACCCGAGTATGAACAGCCGCACCATCTTCGGGCTCAGCCGCCACGCGAACGGCTTGGGGCCGTCGTCGATGGACTCCAGCCAATCCAGTTCTTCGGCGTACTTGACCTCGGCGGGGGCGCGCAAAACGTCGTTCATGATGGCTGGTCTCCTAGTCGAGAAAGTTCTTGAGTTCGTGCACGAGCTTCTGGATGCGTCCGGAAATCACCGGGGTGCCAAGATTTTTGAACCGCTCGCGGAACCACGGGTTGACGCTCTGGTGGCCGGAGCTGTTCACCGAGCCGACCGGGATGAGCTTCACCCCGGAGCGGTGCACCGCCTCCATGGCCTCGAACAGCGGCTGGGAGCGATCGAACTCGTAGAAGTCCGAAATCCACACCAGCACGGTGTTCTTCGGGTCGGTGATCTTGGGCTGGGCCATCGCCATGGCGATCGGGCCGTCGTTGCCGCCACCGAGATTGGTGCGCAACAGCACCTCGAACGGATCGTGCACCCACGGGGTGAGATCCAGGGCGCGGGTGTCGTAGGCGATGAGATGCACATCCACCTTGGGCAGGCCCGCGAAGATCGAGGCCAGGATGGTGCAGTTCACCATGGAGTCGACCATGGAGCCGGACTGGTCCACCACCACGATCATGCGGGCGGGGACGGTGCGCTTGGCGGTCTGGCGGTAGTAGAGCCGGTCGACGTACAGCCGCTCGTCCTGGGGGTTCCAGTTGGGCAGGTTCTTCCAGATGGTCCGATCCACATCCAGATTGCGCAGGATCCGCTTGGGCGGGACCGAGCGGTCGACGGTGCCGACGCTGGTCTGCTGCACCTGGGTACGCAGCACTTCGGCGACCTCGTCGATGTAGCGGCGGATGAGGCGTTTGGCATTGGCCAGGGCCACGCCGGACAGATTGTGCTTGTCGCGCAACAGTTGTTCGATGAGCGACATGCTCGGGGTGAGCTGGGCGGCCAGGTGCGGATCGGCGAGCACCTCGCGCAGCCGCATGCGGGACACCAGCTCACCTTCCAGACCAGTGAGCACGCCTTGCACGGCGCCGGCCTGCTCCTCGCCCAGGCAGCGCCGCAGCCAGTTCGCATCGGACTGCCAGCCCGCCAGCTGGGTGGCGCTGACCTGGCCGGCGCCGGTGGCGAAGACGTTCAGCAGCAGCTTGGAAACCAGTGCGGCGGTGCGGACATCGGCCGCGCCGATGGATTGGGGCGCGTCGTCTTCGATCTCGGTCCCGGCGGCTTCGGCCTCGGTCCCGGCGTTTTCGGCTGCCGGTCCCTCGGTCGCGGAGTCCCCGGTTTCGGAGAAGTCGAGGCTTTCGAACTCCGCCTGCATCTCCGGATAGCGTTGCACCACATTGTCGATGGAGATGCCGGGATCGAGCACGGCCAGCGGCAGACCCAGATCGTCGACGATGCCCGCGCTGGCCTGCTCCAGCGCCGGTTGCTGATCTCCGGCGAAGACACCGGCCAGCAGACGCCAGTACAGGATCTGGCGTCGCGTTTCATGATTCGTCATTTGCGCAGCAACCGTCCCGCGCGCTCGCGCAGCACCGCCACGGCATCGCCCGACTTGGCCTGTGCCTTGGCGACTTTCGGATCCGTCGGGCCGAGCGCCCAGTCACCGTTGTGGAAGGCGGTGAGCGCACCCTTGACCTTGCGCTGCACGGCCAGCGGCCGCACCGACCAGACGCCCGCATCCCAGCGCAGCAAGCCGATCATGGCGCTGGACCCGGTCACCCCGGCCGGAGTGAGCGGACCGGCGGACGGCAGCGCGTCCAGCTCCACCCGGATCCGTTGGTCACCCATCTCCAGTACGCCGTCGCGGAACCGGTACCCCTCGAGCACAACCGGTTCGGCGATGTGCACCGGATCGCGATCCAGCGGCGCGACGGCCGGGGCCTGCGCCTGCGGCAGTTGCACGGTGGCGGTGACGAACGGATCGGCGGCCTCCCCAGCCTTCGCCCGATCGTCCTCCCACAGCAGGTCCCCGGCCGCCGTCAGCGGCATATCGGTGAGCTCCAGCGCCCGCTGCCCGGCCAGCGCGGTGAGCAACTGGCGATGCGCACCCAGCAGCTGCCACACCGCCGGTCCCACAATGGTGTCCACCTTGGCCGCCGCCACCGACACCCGCACCCGGCGGGCCGGTGCGCCCGCGACCTCGAGCACGCCGTGCACCTGCGCCTGTACCGCGGTCCCGTGCTCGTGCAGATCCACGCCGAGCGGGAGCAGGCGACCCGAAACCGGTTCGGTGGCAGTGGATTCCGCGCCGCGCCAAGACAGCAGCAGGGCCCGCGTCCACAGATCGGCCCAGCGTCGCGCGGGCACCCGGTCCATGGTGGCGATCGGCGCGGACGCGCCCAGTTCGGCGGTGAAGCCGTCCAGCAGCATCGCCAGTCGCCGCAGCGCGGGTTCGGCCAGCAGCGACTCCACGGTCTGATCCGCGGCCGCCACCAGGTCATGGTCCACGCCGCGCCATCCGGCGATGGCCAGTTCACCCAGCCAGGCGCGCGAACCCGCCGCGAGCGGGCTCGGCGCGGCCGCAGCCGGCGTGGCCGTCCACTCGGATCGATTGCGGCCCATGGCCGTATCGGCCTGGTCGACCAGTGCGTCGTGCACCGCGCCCAGCAGGGCGGCCCGGGCGGCGGCCAGCGCCGACAGCTCATCCGCGCTGATCGCCCCCGTGCTCACCTTCGACACCGCCGCCGAAACCGCCTCGGCCAGAGGCGAACCCGCCACCGCCGCGGCCAGTGCGGCCAGCGCCGCGCTCTGCGGTTCGGAAACCCGGGCGAAGCCATTGACCAGAGCGGAATCGAACCCGCTCACCGCGTCCAGGGCTGCCTCGACACCGGCGGGCGCATCCACCAGCGCGGCCAGTTGTACCGCCTGCATCAGCGACCCACCCCCGCCGGGAACCAGTGCAGCTCCGGAATCGGTGTCGCGCTACCCGGCAGCTCCAGATAGGTCAGATGCCGCAGGAACCGGCTGAACACCGCGGCGGCCGGAGCCGGATCACGAGTTCCATTGAGACAGTGGCCAAGTCGAGATCCCTCCGGGACTTCGACCCGCAGGAACCGTGCCACCCGATCCTGCCCGTACTGGAGCACCGCTTCATCGATCAGCGCGTCCAGATGCTTGCAGGCCCACCCCTGGTTCAACCCGCCGCACGGCCGGTTGTTGTTGGTGCTGCAGCTCAGCCCGTGCGTCCCCGCGGTCACCGATGCCACGTACACCCGTGAGATATCGGAGCCACTCGACACCACCCCTTGCAGGCGTCCGTCGGCCAGCTCGACGAACGGCACCTTGTTCAATTTCCGCGGCGCGACAGCGGGCAGAACCCGCACCACAGAAGCGCTTTCCCAAGCCGGTTCACCCGGCGTGGCACTCGGATTCGAGGCCATCGTTCTCCCTCCCGGTCGATCACGATGCGCCCAAGGTATGTGACCCCACCGACAAGTCCCGCCCCACCCCCGAATCGGCTGGTGAGGACCCCTTCTCGCGGCAGCTCCCGGACCCATCCGCCGACGCCGGCGCCTGCCGTGAACGGAGCCCCGCCGCTCGAATCGGACGTATTTCACTGACTCGCAACGTAATTCCGATATCTGGCGCGGGAAGCTGTGCAATTCATCGCCATTCGCCTCGCCCGGTGCCGTGATTCGGCTCGTCAACCGGCAACGGTCACTCGGATTTCCGTCGTATCCGTGCCTATGGATGGTCCCCTCGGCTCCACGAAGATCGGCGCGCTCGGCAACCCGCCGCGCGATAAAATCGATCATGGCTCGGGGTTTCAGCTCGGGGTGATGCGCAATGGGTGATCGGCCGACCGGCGATGCCACCGCTGCCTTCGATCCATTGGCCGATCGGGCGGTGCGTGAGCGGTCGAGCGCGCCGATCGCGAGTGACGAACTCGGGCCGGGCGATCGGATCGACGATTTCGATCTGCTGCTGGAGCTGGGCCACGGCTCGTTCGCCACGGTGTTCCTGGCGCGGCAGCGCTCGATGCAGCGACTGGTGGCGGTGAAGGTGTCCACGGACCACGGCATCGAACCCCAGACGCTCGCCCGGCTGGAGCACGAGTACATCGTTCGGGTCTACGACCAGCGGGTGCTGCCGGAGCGCGGGCTGAAACTCCTGTACATGCAGTACCTGCCGGGAGGAACGCTGGCGGCGGTGCTGAAGCGGGTCCGCGAGACCCCGCCGGAGCTACGCAGCGGGCGGTTGCTGCTGGACGCCGTGGACGCGGCATTGGAGGAGAAGGGCGAGATCCGCACCACGGGCCTGCGGGTGCGTGAGGAAATCGCCGCCCTGTCGTGGCCGGAGACCGTGGCCTGGCTCGGACGCCGGCTCGCCGAGGCACTGGACTACGCCGAGCGACAGGGTGTACTGCACCGCGACATCAAGCCCGCGAACGTCCTGCTCTCCGCTGACGGTGTGCCGAAGCTGGCCGATTTCAATATCAGTTTCAGCGACCACTTCGCGGGCAGCAGTCCGGTGGCGTACTTCGGCGGGTCCCTGGCCTACATGTCGCCCGAGCATCTGGCGGCGAGCCACCCGTCGCTGCCCGGCACGGTCGACGACTTGGACACGCGCAGTGACATCTACGCCCTCGGCGTCGTGCTGTGGGAGCTGCTGACCGGGCGGCGACCGTTCCCCCGGGTCGAGGCGAAGGATTCGCAGGACTATGTCGAGCAGGAACTCGCGATCCGCCGCCGCCCGATCGCCGAGGAATTCCTGGACGACCTGCCCGCCGACTGCCCGGCCTCGCTGCGCCGCGTGCTGCTGACCTGCCTGTCGCCACGACGGGACGATCGGTGGGCCAATGGCGCGGAGCTGGCTCAGCAATTCGAGCTGTGCCTCGACCCCCGGGCCCGGGATCTGGTCGACCCACCGCAACACTCCCGGCGGCCGACCGGTCCGCTGTGGCCGCTGCCGATGATCGCGATAGCGATCGGAATACCGAATGTGGTGGCGGCTGGGTACAACTATTACTACAACAAAATGCTCATCGTCAGTAAGCTCGCGCCCGCAGCTCAGCGGTCCTTCGACTATGTCGCCTCGGTGCTGTATCCGCTCGCTATCGCGGTGGGCGGAATCCTGATTCTCTACGCGTCGCGCCGCCTCATTGTCGTACCCATTGGTTTGCGGCTCGGATGGAACTACAGCGACGAGACCCTCACTCGGACGCGTATCGATGCGCTGCGGCTCGGTAGCCGGGCGGCGCGGATTGCCTTCGTGTTCTGGGTGCTCTGCGGCGTGATCGTCCCGGTGATGCTGAACCTGATCGCCGGCGGCGTTCCACGCGGCACCTACGTGCATTTCCTGCTGTCGGTCGTCGTGTGCGGCGCAATCGCGGTGGCGTATCCGTACTTCGCGGTCACCTGGTACGTGGTGCGGTGCCTGTATCCCGTCTTCCTCGTGCACGGACGGTCCGACGCCGCCGATATCGACCACCTGGGCCGCCTCGCCGGGCGCACCGGTTTCTACCTCACCGTGGCGGCCGCGGTGCCGCTGGTCGGCGTGACCGGCATAACCTTCCTGCCGGGCGCGGAGATCGAATCCATTATCTGGGCGGTCCGGATCCTGTGCATCGGCGGCATCATCGGCTTCGTGCTCGCCTATCTGCTCTACGGCGTCATCGAGAAAGATATCGAGGCGCTCGAACGTGTTGCCTCCGCATCCGATACGTGTGCCGCGGGCACGGACGAGCCGAGCCCCGATACGGCATCGGAGTCGTCTCGGCGGCAGGACTAGCGGTCGGGAGCCCCACACGGGCGCGGCGGCTGCGCTGGTCCGAGCGGTGCGCGCGGCGGTCCGCGACCGGCATCGATCCCCATTGGCGAGTCTCGGTGGGTGCGGGTGCACGCCTGGGAGGGGACGCCGATAATGTGATGGCGGATGAGTTGTTCTACCGCTGTTGCTGACCCGAAGTCGCTGACCCGCCGTTTCGGGCGGGTGATGTGGCTGGTTCCGGCGTTGTGTGTGGCGTCCACCGCGCTGTGCCTGATGCTGCCCGTGTGGCCGTTCAAGCAGATCACCGGTGGGTTCATCGACCTGCAGGTGTATCGGCTGGGCGTGCAGACGCTATGGCACGGCGGGGATATGTACGGGCAGTTGCCGCAGACCACGATCGGGATCGGGCTGCCCTTCATCTATCCGCCGTTCTCCGCGCTGGTGCTGTCGCCGTTCGCGGCGTTGCCCTGGGACGTGGCTCGCACCGGGTTCTTCGTGACCTCGGTGGCCGCGCTGGCGATTTCGTTCTATCTGGTGGCGCTGCGGGTGTGGCCGGGGGAGAGCCGGCAGCGGCTCGGGCTGTGGGTGACCGCCTGCGCCACGCCGTTGGCCCTGCTGCTGGAGCCGACCCACTCGACGCTGGATTTCGGGCAGGTCAATCTGCTGCTGATGGTGCTCGTGGTGGCCGACTGCCTGACGGAGAAGCCGAAGTGGCGGCGCGGCATGCTGATCGGTATCGCGGCCGCGGTGAAGCTGACGCCGGCCGCGTTCATCCTCTACTTCCTGATTCGCCGTGATTACAAGGCCGCCGTCACGGCCGCGATCACCGGTGCCGTCGCGACCGCGCTGACCTTTGCCGTATTGCCGCAGGCGTCGGTGAAGTACTGGTTCGGCGGGTTGGGCAATGTGTCGGGGCTCAGCGGTTCGGCATTCCACACCAATCAGTCGATTCAGGCGGTGCTGGCTCGGTTCGAGATCCACAAGCCACTGCTCACGATTCTGTGGCTGGTGCTGAGCGCCGCACTGCTGGCGCTGGTGGTGCCCGCCATGCGCCGCGCGGTGGACTTCCCGCCGCTGGCCCTCGGGATCAACGCGGTCTTCACGCTGCTGGTGTCCCCGATCTCCTGGTCGCACCACTGGATCTGGATCGCCCCGGCCCTGCTGGCGATGCTCGGATACGCGACCCGGTTGCCCTGGCGCCGTGCCGCGGGCTGGTACCTGGTCACCGCGATCACGGCCGCGATCTTCGTGATCGGCCCGCAGAACTGGCTCCCGGACGGTGAACATCGCGAATCGCACTGGACGCCTTGGCAGCACCTGATCGGCAACACCTACGTCTGGTTCAGCGTGCTGCTGGTGGCGCTGTTCCTGCTCAGCACCCGGCGTGTGCAGCCGGTCGACCAGAACCATGCGGTTGGTGCGCTGGTCCGTTAGGCCCCTTCCTGTTTCATCATTTCCGGTATCAGCTCGCGGTAATGTGCCGCGGCTGCCACGGCCGGGATGGTTGACGGCGGTACGGGTGTGGCGCATGGTGGGCCGATGGGCGATGACGTGCGGGCCGGGCTGAAGTTCTCCAGTCTCGACAGTCCCTTGTTCGACGGGGCAGAGGCCACCAAGGGCGATTTGATCGACTACCTGGAGGCGATCGGCGAGCGGATGGTGCCGTCATTGCGGGAGCGGCCGCTGTCGGTGGTGCGGGTGCGGCCGGGGCAGGAGCCGTTCATGCAGAAGAACCTGCCCAAGTACACACCGGAGTGGGTGCGGCGGGTGACGCTGTGGGCGGGCAGCTCGAAACGGGAGGTGTCCTACGCGCTCTGCGATGACGTGCGGACGTTGCTGTGGTTCGGGAATCAGCGCGCGGTGGAGTACCACGTGACACTGCTGTACGCGGCGGGTCTCGCCGACTATTCCGGCAGCCCAACGCATCTCGTGCTGGATATCGACCCGGCGCCCGATCAGCCCTTCGCCCGGGTGGTCGGGGCCGCGCAGCTCATTCGGGAAGCGCTGGCGGCGGACGGGCTGGCGGGCGCGGTGAAAACCAGTGGCTCCAAGGGCGTGCACATCTTCGTCCCGGTGGTGCCGGGCGTCGATCTCGAGGATGCCGCGGCGGCGACCCGGGCGATCGCCGCGCGTGCCGAGCGGCTCGATCCGCAGCTCGCCACCACGGCGTTCATTCGAGAAGACCGGGGCGGCAAGGTCTTTCTCGATTCGACCCGCGCCGGCGGCGCGACGGTGGTGTCGGTCTACAGCCCGCGGATTCGCCCGGGCGCGACCGTCTCGTTCCCGGTCGTCTGGGCGGACCTGCCCGACATCGACCCGCACGATTTCACGATTCGCACGGCGGCCAAGATGCTCGGCGACCGCGATCCCTGGGCCGAGGCCATGCCCGAACCCCAATCTCTCCCAGCCGATCTCATCGCCGAGGGGCACACCATCCCGGTGGCGCGGGTGCAGGCCATGCACGAGGGCAAGCGCCGCGCCCGCGCCCGCCGGGAGAACTGACTCAGGCCAGGCACGCCGACCGGCACCCATACCGCGGTGGACACCACCGGCAGCACGAGCACCCGGCTCAGGCCGGCCAGGCCCATGAGGGCGGTGGGCCCGAATTCGGCCGGCCAGACGATCGTCGCGGGACGATCCGGAATGGTGAGTTCGAGAGTCATGGATGAATCCGCATCCATTCGAGAAAGGCACGCGGAAATAGGCGAGCGGCAGGTGCGTCGCCGAATATCGGAAAGTCACAAATCGTCCGCCGCGTCGCCGATCGCATGATTCGGGCGGTTCGCCTACGCTGGTCGGCGTGATGAGAGCGGCGGGCGCGGTGGCGGGGATCGCCCTGATCGGGGCGGCGATCGCGGGCTGCGGCGGCTCGTCGAATCAACGGGCGGCCCCGGCGACGACCACATCCAGGGCGGCGGTGATGCCGGCGCCGAACACCATCGGACTGTGCGGCGGGGTGGCCGATGCCGATGTCGGCCAGGCGACCGGGCTCAATGGGCTGCAGCGAGTGGCGGTGAATCCGCTGGGATGTGCATGGCAGCGGCCCGCGGGCGGTGACTACGCGGTGGTATTCCACTGGTTCCGGGGCAGTCCGCTCGCGGACCGGCGGACTCAGATCACCGACGCGCGCCCGTCCGACGTTCAGGTGGGCGGGCAATCCGGCATCGAATGGCAGGGGCCGCAGTCGTGCGAGGTGGCACTTCCGTTCGGGGACAGCGATTTCATCGATTGGTCGGAGCGGGCCGCGATTACCGAGACCGCCAAGGAGCCCTGCAAGGGACTGGAACAGCTGGCGGCGTCCACTCTGACGAAGGCCGGGCAGGGGTAATGCGTCGGGTTCGAACGCGAATCGCCTTGGCGGCCTTACTGATCGCCGCACTCTCGGGGTGCTCGCAGGGCCCGAAGGAATCGCCCGTGCGCGCCGCCGACGCCCCGAACCTGCTGGCCGGCTGCGGCCCGCTGGAGGATCAGAAGATCGCGAGCAACCTGCACGTCTCGGGCATCAGACAGCAGAGCGCCCCCACCATCTGCAACTGGACCGCCACCAGTCCGAACGGCGGTGCGGTCGACATCACCTACGCCTGGCTGGAGAACGACACCCTGAGCCGTGAGGTCCAGATCGCTGACCAATTCGGTTATCAGGTCGAGCGTTTGGTGATCAAGCACTTCGGCGGCATGTACTGGCGTGACCCGAAGGATCCGAGCACCTGCGCCGTGACCGCCTCCGACACCGGCACCGTCACCTGGTGGGTCCAGAACCGCGACCACGCGGCGCAACCGGACCCGTGCGCGGGGGCCATGACTCTCATGCAGGCCACCCTCTCGGTAGACGGTGTGTGACCGTTCCCAACCTACTGCCGGACAAGAAGACAGCGGCGGTGAGGGGCGAGACCCTCATCGCCGCAACGGGTTTCACCGAAACAATCGGACTAGCCCGCTAGACGGCAGGCGCCGCGCCGGCGGGAGCCGGGGTGGAGTCGGGCGCGGACAGGCGCTGGGCCAGGCCGATGCCGACCGCGATGGCGGCGGGCACGCCGGTCAGCACCAGACCGGCCGCCGCACCCAGCGGAATGCCGATGGCGGCGCCCGTGAGGCCGCCCGCGATGCCGGTCGGCACCGACATGACCGTGACGCCGGCGATGGCGCCGCCCGCGGCGCCGATGGCGCAACCGGCCGCGCCGCCGATGAGGGTGCCGATCAGGGTGCCCATCGAGGTGGCCAGACCGAACTGGTTGACCGCCGCGGCGAACGCGGCATCCTGGTCGGCCTGGCTCGCGACGGTCTTCGGCACCGGCGCGGACAGGGCAGGGGCGGGGACGGTGGCGGCCAGGGTGTACGCGGTGATTTTCCTCATTGGCGAACCTCCGAAATTCTGGGTGGATGATTTCGAATGAGGGTGGAAAGGCCAGCACGTATTACACGGCCGCGTCATGGGGATACGCATCGTGCGTGGTGTGGTGAAAGGTCAGAGTCGTGTGGCGTGTTTCCACCCGCAAACGGGTGAGTGGAACGGATCACTCGGATACGGACTATCGCCGGGGGTCATGGGTCGTCCTCACCTCCTTGCGGCCGGAGCGCACGAGGGCGCTGACCAGGGTGCACACGAGGAGTCGCCACGGCAGCAGGCCGGAGGGCGAGCACCCCTCTCGTCAGAGCTTCGGCACTGTACGACGTATCCCCAATGACAATGACGTTGGGAAGCCACTTCGGGTGACCCCTTAATCCGGGGAAACCTGTCCTAACCCTGGGCGTCTCTCGACGTCGTCGGATCAGTGGCCTGTGTTCGTACAGGAGCCTCGCCTAGCGAGGTGCTGATTGACGCCGCAAAGTCTGGCAGTAGAGGATTGATTCGTCAAATTCGGACATGCAATGTTCGCCCGTGGCCGCCGGAATTCCGGGTCGCCGAGTCAGGAGCGCATATGACCGAACCCACAGTATGGTCGAAGCCGGAATCGGTTGCGACGGTGCATCTGTCGCAGTTGCTGAAGGCGCCGGTGATCGCCGCGTCGGGGGAGCCCATCGGCCGCGTGGACGACCTCATCGTGCGCCTGCCGGGTGGCGACGCCTATCCGCCGGTGATCGGCGTGGTCGTCGGGATGGGCGGGCGCGATGTGTTCGTCTCCGCCGAACGTATCCGGCTGTTCGAAGCCGATCGCATCGTTCTCTCGGTCAACAAGGTCGACCTGCGGTCCTTCGAGCGGCGTGCGGGTGAGGTGCTGCTGCGCGCGGACATCCTGGGTCACCGGCTGATCGATGTGGAGGCGGTGGAGCTGGTGCACGCCTACGATGTCGAGCTCGATCGGGTCGGCGTGCCCGACGACTCCGATTCGGGCTGGGTGCTGGCGCGACTGGACACCCGCCGCCCGGCTCGCCTGTTCGGGCTGATCAAGTCCGGCGGCGGTCACGCCTCCCGGGATTGGAAGGCGTTCGAGCCGCTGATCGGCCATGAGCAGTCGCTGACCCTGCGGCTCAGCAGCCGGTTGCGCGGGCTCAAGCCCGCTGAGATCGCCGACCTGCTGGAGGACGCGGACAAGCACGAGCAGGACGAGATCCTGGATCAAGTGCACGACGACCCTGAACTGGAGGCGGATGTATTCGAGGAGCTCGACTCCGACAAGTCCAGCCGCCTGCTCAACGATATGTCCGATGCGGAAGTCGCGGCGCTGCTCGGGCGCATGCGCGCCGACGACGCGGCCGACTCCGTCATCGAACTCAAGCAATCGCGCCGCCGGCGGGTGCTCGACCTGATGCCGCCCGGGCAGCGCGTCAAGGTCGTCACGCTGATGGGGTTCAATCCCGACAGCGCCGGCGGGCTGATGAACGTCGACTTCGTCTCGTGTCCGCTGGACGCTACGGCGGCACAGGCGCTTTCGGTGGTCTCCGCCGCGCACGCATTGCAGCCGGAGGCCCTGCTGAAAGTGCACGTACTCGACTCCGGCCGGCTGGTGGGCGTGGTCTCGGTGATCGCGCTGCTGCAGGCCGACCCGGCGACGCCGGTCGCCGGCCTCATGGACGACGATCCGGTGCGGGTCGCGCCCGAGACCGATATCACCGACATCGCCCTGTTGATGGCTGACTACAACCTGTACGCCGTGCCGGTGTTGGACGACGCCGATCGGGTGCTCGGCGTGGTCACCGTCGACGATGTGCTCGAGGATGTCATTCCCGAGGACTGGCGGCGCCGTGAACCCGCGCCCCGGCCGGCCCGGCCGGTCGCGACCGGATCCGGCGACGACTCGGACGGCGCGGCACGGCCATGACCGATGCCGAGGAGAACCGTTCCGCGAATCATCGGTCGGCCGTGCTGGATTCGGCGCACCTGGGCGATATCGAGGGCGCGCTCGGCAAGATCAAGATCGGTGACATCGAGCATTCGCGCACGTTCAAGACCCGGATGCTGACGCTGCTGGCCATTATCGGCCCCGGGCTGATCGTCATGGTCGGTGATAATGACGCCGGCGGTGTCGCCACCTACGCGCAGGCCGGGCAGAACTACGGCTACAGCCTGCTGTGGGTGCTGCTGCTGTTGATCCCGGTACTGATCGTCAACCAGGAGATGGTGGTTCGCCTGGGCGCGGTCACCGGCGTCGGGCATGCGCGGCTCATCAACGAGCGCTTCGGCCGCGGCTGGGGCTGGTTCTCGGTGGGCGATCTCTTCGTTCTGAACTTTCTCACCATCGTGACCGAGTTCATCGGTGTCAGCCTGGCCGCGGAGTATTTCGGCATCTCGAAGTACGTCGTGGTGCCGGTGGCGGCCGCGGCGCTGGTGGCGATCATGGCCACCGGCAGCTTCCGGCGGTGGGAACGGGCGATGTTCGTCTTCATCCTGATCACCCTGCTGCAGATTCCGATGCTGTTGCTGTCGCATCCCGACTGGGGCCGCGCCGGAAAGGATTTCGTGGTGCCCGGTGTCGAGGGCAGTTGGACCTCCGACGCGGTGCTGCTGATCATCGCCATCGTCGGCACCACCGTCGCGCCGTGGCAGCTGTTCTTCCAGCAGTCCAATATCGTCGACAAGCGCATCACCCCGCGGTTCATCGGCTACGAGCGGGCCGACACCGCCCTGGGCGCGTTCGTCGTGGTGATCGGTGCGGCCGCGCTCATGATGACCGCCGACTACGCCGCGCGCGCCAATGACGCGGTCGGGAAGTTCGTCGACGCGGGCGAGATCGCGCACCTGCTGGGCCAGGTCCACCGCCTGCTGGGTTCGGTCTTCGCGATCGTGCTGCTGGACGCGTCGATCATCGGCGCTGCGGCGGTCACCCTGGCCACCAGCTACGCCTTCGGCGATGTGTTCGGCATCAAGCACTCGCTGCACCGCGGGTTCAAGGACGCCAGGCAGTTCTATCTGTCCTATATCGCGATGGTGGTGCTCGCCGCGGGCATCGTGCTGATTCCGGGTGCGCCCCTGGGGCTGATCACCACCGCCGTGCAGGCCCTGGCCGGGCTGCTGTTGCCCAGCGCCAGCGTGTTCCTGCTGCTGCTGTGCAACGACCCGCAGGTGCTCGGGCCGTGGGTGAATCGCACCTGGCTGAACGTCGTGGCGGCGATCATCGTCGGCGTGCTGCTGTTGCTGTCGGGAATCCTCATGGCCACCACGCTGTTCCCGGACCTGGATGTGGTCGCCACGGCCGGATACCTGGCGGTGGCGCTGGTGTTCCTCGCCGTGATCGCGTTGGTGGCGCTGAGGTTCACGCAGCGCGGGGCGCCCGCGCCCCCGCCGCGCCCCCGCTTCGAGGCGTCCGCGAAGGACACCTGGCGGATGCCGCCGCTGACGCTGCTGGAACCGGTGACCTGGTCGGCCGGTACCCGGCTGGGCATGATCGCCCTGCGCGCCTATCTGGTCGTCGGCGCGATTCTGCTGCTGGTCAAGGCGATTCAGCTGGGGCGGGGCTGACGGCCGCGGGGCGCGGCCGAGCTCAGTGCTCGAGGAAGGTGGCGACGATGTTCCAGAACATGTTCGGGTCCACGCTGTTGAAATCCCAGCTCTCGGTGAGGCTGTGCGTGATGCTGACGATGCTCGGGATGTCGAAGTCGTGCCGGGTGGCGGTGCCCTTGGCCTCCACGGCGGTGACGACGTAGGCGGTGGCGGTTTCTGCGGTGTGGGGCACGAGGAAGCTCCAATCGAGGACCGGGACCGGATAGGGACACGTGGCCGTGGACAGCATCGGCCACAACCACGCATCGCAAACGCCGTGGCGAGCCTCGCGGCGGGCGCGTCGTGGCGTTTCCGTCCAGTTTTATTTCCGCTCGCGTCGCGCGGGAGTTCCGAAGACGCCAAACCGGGCCGGTACACGCCAACCTTGCTGTGTGGTTGCCGGAATACCGTACGGTAGGTGCGATTTCGGCCTGCGCGCGGGGTCCATCTTTCAGGAATCCTCGCGATCGCGCCAGCGATGTACGGCGCGCCGCAGGCTGGCCGGATCCGCGTATCCCAGGAATTCCGCCTGCTGAGCGCGTGGAAGGTGGTCGGCCCGTTGCAATCTGCGGCGCCGTGCCCGGTCCACCTCACGGCGCCAGGTGGTTCCGGACTCGGTCAGGCGGCGTTGTAGTGATCTTGGTGAGGTCAGCAGACGCCGCGCTACCACTTCCAGTGTCGCCGTGCCCTCGTCGAGAGCGCCGTCGAGGACGTCGCCGAGCCGTTCCAGCCAGGTGATGCCGGACTCGGGAGTGGCCGGCAGCGTGGCCGCGTAGGACAGCAGCACGGCCGTCAACTCGGGATCGGCCGACTTCATGGGAAGCGCCAGATCCGCGGTCCGCAGCGTCAGGGAGTCGACCAGGCTCCCGAAATCGATTGCGCGAGTGCCGAACAGCTCGGTAACGGCGGCGAGGTCGACCGGCGCGGTCTGCCGGAAGGTCACCCGCGTCGGCACGATCGGGTAGCGGGTGGCCGCCCGGCCCCGGCCCACGAGGAGCGCGAAAGCCGCCTGCACCAACAGTTCCCGCCCGCGGCAGTCCTCCACCCCGGACAGCACCTCGTAGCAGACCTCGTGTTCGGTGCGATGCGTGATCCGGAAGTTGTAACTCGTTGTGAGACTGCCGGTGTGGTGCACGCAGGCGTCCAGTGCCGCGCCCAGGGTCTCCGCCGACAGGAACAGATACTCCAGCAGACCGAATTCGCCGGTCGCACTGTCCTCCGGTACGCGCAGGGCGATATCCGGGTCACCGGTTTCCTGTTCGAGCAGCTCCCACACCCGCAGGCAGTACCGGGACGACACCCGGGTCCCCTCGCCGCCCTCACGCCAGGCGGGGACCCCGGCCAGCCGGGCGATCCGCTCCGGGTCGAGCCCCGCCCGGGCCGCCCGCTCCAGTGCGAACCGGGCCATCAGAATGCTGTCGTGAGAGTCGGATCGAGTAGTCACGGCCACCCATCACCACGCCGCCCGCCGGCGCGCGCTCGCCAGCTCCCGGCTCCAACTGGTCCCGGCCGCGGCCAGTCGTCGCTGCAGGGTGCGCGGGCTGGTATCCAGCCGCCGGGCCATGCCGTGGATCGACGCCGTCTCCAGCGACGCTAGTGAATCTAGTTCGGCGGCAAGCAGATCGGCCCAGGCGCGCGCGGGCGGGGTGGACAGGGTCGCTACCGCGGCGGCCCGGCGTAGCACGGCCGCCAGCCCCGGATCGGCGGTGAACTGCCGCCGGTCCAGGTCCGCATGGTGCAGCGTGAGCGTGTCGGCATCGGCGCCGAAATCGACCGCGGCCGTGCCGAAGAACTCGGTATACGGTGCGTGGTGGCGCGGCGCGCGTTCCCGCAGGGTCACCGCGACCGGCGCGATCCGCGTCCGGGCACCGAGCCGTGCGCGACCGGTCAGGAAGGCGAAGCTCGCCTGCGCCGCGACCTCCGTCCCCCGGCCCTCCCCGGTCGTCTCCGCCGCGAAGGTGACGTGCCGGTCGTCCTCGCCGACCACGGCCAGGCGCCGCGTGGTCGACAGCGCGGATTCGAATTCCCCTGCGGCCCTGAACCCTTCGCCCACGGTCGACGCCGTGGCGAGCAGATAATCCATCATCCCCAGTTCCCCCATTCCATACCGTTCGGCCGCCCGCAGTCCCACGTGCGGCAATTCCGCCCTGCGCTCGAACAATTCCCACAATCGCGGATAGCACTGCCCCGGAATGCTTCCCGGCGGCCCGTCCAGCGCGCCGGCCCCGATTCCCGCCGCCCGCGCCAATTCCACCGGATCCAGCCCCGCCGCCCGGGCTCGCGTCAGCACGAACCGGGCCAGCAGCACACTGTCCGAGGCGGTCATGATCGCTGCTCCATTCGCCCGGCCACACCGCCTCGTCCACGCCACCCCGGGTCACCTCGCCGGAGCGGGTACCCCCTGGAACTTCGGCGAATCATGGCGTATCGCCGTCGTGTTCGGCGGCCCAGCCGGATTCGAGATCTTCGAGGTGGCGTTTGCGGGCGCGGTCGACCTCGAGGCGCCAGGTGGTGCCGGATTCGGCGAGGCGGCGCTGAAGGGTGCGCGGGCTGGTGTAGAGACGGCGCGCGACCTGGTCCAGCAGCGCGTCGGTGCCGTCCAGGACCTCGGCCAGCACCGCCGCCACCCGGTCCGGCCACTCGGTGGCGCGCGGCGGCGGGGGCGGCATGGTGGCGGCGTGGCGGCGCAATACCGCTGCCAGCAACGGGTCCGCCGTGATCTGGGCCAGCTCGAAGTCCGCGTTGCGGAAGGTGATCCGGTCGACCGGAGCGCCGAAATCCAGCCGCGCCGTGCCGAACTGCTCGGTGAAGGCGTCGAGGCGGCGGGGAGCGCGCTCGCGCAACCCGATGCACACCGGGTCCATCGGGCGGCCGGCCGTCTGGCGCGTGCGCGCGATCAGGCAGGCCAGCGCCATCTGTACCGACAGGTCGCGGCCGCGGCCCTCGGCATTGACGGTGTAGATGTCGAAGGTGGACTCGGTCTCGGTCTGCGCGCCGGCCTCGACGCGGAAGTTGGTGGAGATCGACCCCACGAACGGGCCCAGCACGCCGAAGCCTGCGCCGACTGTCTCTGCCGTCGAGACCAGATAGTCGATCAGCCCGAATTCCCCGAGCCGGTAACTTGCGGTGGCCCGCAGGGTGACCTCCGGGTCGTCCAGCTCGTACTCCAGCAGCTCGCACAGCCGCGGGAAGTAGTCACTGGACACCCGGGCATCGCCGTCCTCCAGCAGCCAGCCCGGCATGCCGGCCGCGCGGGCGAGGCGGGCCGGGTCCAGGCCCGCGGCCGCGGCGCGCGACAGGACGAAACGTGGCAGCAGCACGGAGTCGGAGGTGTGCATCAGCCAATGGTGCGGGGAATTCGCGGCCGGAAACCGCGAATTCGCCGAACTGTGAGACAACCCGCTCGTCCCCGATCTCCTGCGGGTCCGGGCGAGCGGGGTGTCGCTCCCTGTTCTGCTGCGGGTCAGGCGCGCAGGAAGGTGGCCGCTATGCCCCAGAACCGGCGGCGGTCGACCGCCTGGAAATCCCATGTCTGCGTGATGTTGTGCGTCGTGCTGACGATCCCGGGGATGTCGAAGTCCTCACGGGTCGCCGTCCCCTTGGCTTCCAGGGCGGCGATGACGTAGGCGGTCGCGGATTCCACGGTATGGGGCATGGGAGCTCCGGTCTGTCGTAGGGGCATGGGGCGGTGCGGTTTCAGCGGATGGTGTCGCTCAGTACTTCCTCGTAGCGGTACTCGGTGGGGATGGTCTCGCCGGCCGCGTGCGCCTGCTCCTCGCGATGGCGCAGGTCGACGCGGCGGATCTTGCCGGAAATCGTCTTCGGTAGCTCGGTGAACTCCAGCCGGCGGACACGCAGGTAGGGCGCCAGGTGATCGCGGGCGTATTCCAGGATGGCGCGGGCGGTTTCACGGTCCGGCTCCCATCCCGCGGCCAGTGCCACGTATGCCTTGGGCACCGCGAGCCGCGTGTCATCCGGCTGCGGCACCACGGCCGCCTCCACCACGGCCGGATGCTCGATGAGCACGCTCTCCAGCTCGAAGGGGGACACCTTGTAGTCGGAGGACTTGAAAACGTCGTCGGTGCGCCCGATATAGGTGATGTATCCGTCCGCGTCTCGCACGGCCACATCGCCGGTATGGTAGTAGCCGCCGTCCATGACCGCGGCATTACGCTCCGGATCGCCGAGATAGCCGGTCATCAGATTGACCGGCGCCGCAGCCAGATCCAGGCAGATCTCGCCCTCCTCGGCGCGCTGCCCGGTGATCGGATCCACCAGCACCACCGGCACGCCCGGTGCGGGCCGCCCCATGGAGCCGGGCTTGAGCGGCTGCCCGGGCGTATTGCCCACCTGCAGGGTGGTTTCCGTCTGGCCGAAGCCGTCGCGGATGACCAGGCCCCACGCCTTCTCGACCTGCGCGATGACATCGGGGTTCAAGGGCTCACCCGCGCCGAGGATTTCGCGCAGTCCGGCCGGACGCTCGCCCAGATCGGCCTGGATCAGCATGCGCCACACCGTGGGCGGCGCGCAGAACGTGTTCACATCGGCCCGGCGCAGCTGCGCCAGCATGGCCGCGGCGTCGAAACGCGTGTAGTTGTAGACGAATACGGTCGCCTCCGCCAGCCACGGCGCGAAGAAGCAGCTCCAGGCATGCTTGGCCCAGCCGGGCGCGCTGATGGCCAGGTGCACGTCGCCGGGGCGGACACCGATCCAGTACATGGTGCTCAAGTGACCGACCGGGTAGCTGATCTGGGAGTGCTGCACCATCTTCGGCTTGCTGGTGGTGCCCGAGGTGAAGTACACCAGCAGCGGATCGGTCACCTCGGTGACGGCCCGGAACGGCCCGGCCGATTCGACGGACGCCGCTTCGGCGTAGTCGTGCCAGCCGGATACCGGCTCGCCCACCACGACTCGCGTGTAGTCGCCCGGCACTTCGTCGAACTTGCCCGTATCGCCGTGATTGGCGATGACGAAACGCGCTCCGCCGCGCTCGATCCGGTCGCTCAGATCGGCCGGGCCCAGCGCCCCGGTGGTGGGCATGATGACCGCGCCCAGCTTGGCCACCGCCAGCATGGCCTCCCACAGCTCGGCCTGGTTGCCGAGCATGAGCACGACGCGGTCGCCCTTGCCGACGCCCAGCCCGGCCAGCCAGGTGGCCACCCGGTCCGAGCGCTCGGCCATCTCGGCGAAGCTGATCCGCTGTTCGGAGCCGTCCTCCTCGACGATCCACAGCGCGGGCCGGTCGTTGCCGCGGGCGATGTGGTCGAACCAGTCGGTGGCCCAGTTGAATTCGCCGGTCAGCCGTGGCCATTCGAACTCGCGCAGCGCCGCGTCGTAGTCCGTCGACACGGCCAGTAGTGCGTCGCGGGCGGCGCGGTAGGCCTCGGTGTTCGTCATGCGTTCTCCTCGTTCAGGCCGAGCAGTCGCGCGCCGATCTCGCGCATCTCGACCTTGCGGATCTTGCCGGTCACGGTCATCGGGAACTCGTCGACGACGTGTACATAGCGGGGGATCTTGTAGTGGGCGAGCCTGCCGGCGCAGTACTCACGCAGACTCTCGGCGGTCAAAGGCGGTGTACCCGGGCGCATCCGGATCCACGCCATCAATTCCTCGCCGTATTTGACGTCGGGCACGCCGATCACCTGGGCGTCGACGATGTCGGGATGGGTGTAGAGGAATTCCTCGATCTCGCGCGGGTAGATGTTCTCGCCGCCGCGGATGACCATGTCCTTGATGCGGCCGGTGATGGCCACGTAGCCCTCGTCGTCCATGGTGGCCAGGTCACCGGTGTGCATCCAGCGCGCGGCGTCGATGGCCTCGGCGGTCTTCTCCGGTTCGCCCCAGTAGCCGAGCATCACCGAGTAGCCGCGGGTGCACAGTTCGCCGGCCGCGCCGCGCGGCACGGTCACCCCGGTCACCGGGTCCACGATCTTCACCTCGATGTGCGGCCCGGCCCGGCCGACCGTCGCGGTGCGCTGCACCAGCGAATCGTCGCCGCGGGTCTGGGTGGAGACCGGGCTGGTTTCCGTCATGCCGTAGCAGATGCTCACCTCGCGCATGCCCATGCGCTCGATGATCTGCTTCATCACCTCCACCGGGCACGGCGATCCGGCCATGATGCCGGTGCGTAGCGAGGACAGGTCGTAGGTGTCGAACGCCGGATCGGCCAGTTCGGCGATGAACATGGTCGGCACCCCGTACAGGGAGGTGCAGCGTTCGGCCGCTACGGCTTCCAGGGTGGCGCGCGGGTCGAAGGCCGGGGCCGGGATGATCATGGCCGCGCCGTGCGTGGTGGCGGCCAGATTGCCCATGACCATGCCGAAGCAGTGGTAGAAGGGCACCGGAATGCAGATCCGGTCCTGCTCGGTGTAGCCGCACAGCTCGCCCACGAAATAGCCGTTGTTGAGGATATTGTGGTGGCTGAGGGTCGCGCCCTTGGGGAAACCCGTTGTGCCGGACGTGTATTGGATATTGATCGGATCGTCGGTGGACAGCGCCGACTGCGCCGCGGCCAGCAGATCCGGATTCGAGGCCCGGCCGCTGGTGCTCAGGCTCCGCCATTCGAGGCTGTCCAGCAGCACCACCTGCTCGAGCTCCGGGCACTCCGGGCGCACCTCGGTGATCATGGCAGCGTAGTCGGAGGTCTTGAACGACGGTGCCGCGACCAGCATCCGAATTCCGGCCTGGCGCAGCACGTAGCGCAGTTCGTGTGCCCGATACGCCGGATTGATATTGACCAGGATCGCGCCGACCTTGGCGGTGGCGTACTGGATCAGCGTCCACTGCGGGCAGTTCGGCGCCCAGATGCCCACCCGGTCGCCCTTGCCGATGCCGGCCGCCAGCAGGCCCAGCGCCAGGGCGTCGACCTCGGCGTTGAATTCGCGGTAGGTCCAGCGGATACCGGTGGTGTAGTCGATGAGGGCCTCGCGGTCCGGATACGCGGCCGCGGTCCGTTCCAGGTTGGCGCCGATGGTCTCGCCCAGCAGGGGAGCGTCCCAGACTCCGAAGGTGTAGCTCGTGCTCTCGCTCACACCAGTAGGATCTACGTCACACTCACCCTGAACTACCCCCGAAAGGGGCTGACCGATGACCTCGGCCACGGACGGGCTCCTGCGCCCCAGCGACGGTGACGCTCTGCGTGCTGAGCTGCGCACTCTCGCCTCCGCCAGCAAGCTTCCGGTCGTCTTCGGCGGCGAGGTGCACGCGGGCATGCTGGTGCTCAGCGAGTTCGTCGGCACCCGCACCAACGGCATGCGCGGCCTGGCCGTCGCACCCAGCTCCGGGCTGGGCGGCTCGGCGGTGGTGACGGGCAAGCCGCGCTCGGTGTCCGACTATCGCTCGGCCTCGACCATCACCCACCACTACGACGCCCCGGTGCTCGGTGAGGGCCTGCGCGCGGTGGTGGCCGTGCCGGTGGTGGTGAGCGGCGAGGCGCGGGCGGTGCTGTACGTGGCCAATCGGGACTCGGGGGTGATCGGCGACCGCATCGCCGACGAGATGGTGCAGGCCGGGCGCCGGCTCGCGACGGAACTGGCCATTCGCGACGAAGTGGATCGGCGGCTGCGCCTGTCCTTCGCGCGGGAGTCCACGACGAGCGGTATTGCCTTCGTCGCCGAAGCCAATACCGTTGTCACCGAACAACTCCGGGATCTGCACGCGGAACTGCGCGGCATCACCCAGGTGGTCTCGGAGGCCTCGGCCCGCCGGCGCCTGCGCGAGGTGACCGAGAAGCTCGCCCGCCTGGTGTCCGGCGTCGCGGCCCCGGACGACGCGGTGAGCCTCGCGCCCCGGGAACTGGACGTCCTCGCCCACGTCGCGCTGGGCTGCACGAATCTGGAAGCGGCGCAGCGACTTTCGGTGCGCCCGGAGACGGTCAAGAGCTATCTGCGCAGCGCCATGACCAAACTCGGCGCGCACAACCGCCACGAGGCGGTCGTGCGCGCACGCCGCCTCGGGCTCCTTCCGTAACCGAATGTCCGAGGCAGCGGCCCGCGGCCGGACTCAGTCCGACACGAGGTGGCGGATCGATTCACCGCCCTTGGCGTGATGCAGCCGCCCGAACTTGCTGTCGAGCAGGTGAGCCATGCTGTCGGCGGCTCCGGTGTAGGCGTCCTCGGCGGTGGCCGCGCGGTGGGTGGTCGCCACCGGTGGCTGGCCCTTGGGCCGCGCCTCGAGGCTGCACTTCTTGTCCTCGGAACCACCCTTGTGCCCGTTCACATCCGTGATGTGGGCCTCGACCCGGGTGAGGTGATCAGCGAATCGATCCAGAATCGAAGCGATGGTGTCCGTCGCTTCCTGCGCGATCGCGCCGCCGCCGATGTTCTTGTCGGCGAAGACCTGGATTTGCATGGCATCTCCAATCTCTCGGGTAGCAAGCCCCGGAATAACCGAGGGCTTGCTGACACCTCCGACCATACCCACTCCGACTGAGAGTGGCATGTGGAATAGATCGCGTAGCGGCGTACGGCTCTTCGTGATCCGCGCTCAGCGGGTGGCCAGATCCAGCACGGTGAGGGCGAGGTCCGTGGCGGCCTCCGGGTGGCCGAGGGCGCGGGCGGCGGCCGACACGGCGGCGCGGGTCCCGGCATCGGTCAGGAGTTCGGTGAGAGCCGTGCGGAGGTTCGCGACGGTGGCATCGTCGCCGACGAGGGCGCGAGCGGCGTTGTGGTCGGCCAGGATTCGGGCATTGCGGATCTGCTCGCCGCCGACCGAATGCGGGTACGGAATCAGCACCGAGGGCTTGCCCAGCGTGGTGAGCTCGGCGAGAGTCCCTGCGCCGGAACGGGATACGACCACGTCGGTGAGCGCCAGCACATCGGGGAGCTCGGGGCCGATGAACTCCCGCACCAGGTATCGGCCGCGCACCTCCACCGGGAGGGTGGCGGCGTGGTCGCGAACCTGCGCGAAGGAGAGCCGTCCGCACTGGTGAATCACATTGGCGGAGTGGAGGAGTTCGGGCAGCAGCTGCCCGATCAGCTCGTTGATCTGCACCGCGCCCTGCGCGCCGCCGGTGATGTAGACCGTCGGCAGGCCGGGGGTGTAGCCCTCCCAGTCGAGCGCCTTGACCGCCGCGGCCGGATCGCCGGTCGTGAGGGTGGGGCGAATCGGGTTGCCGGTGACCACCGCCCGGTCCCGGGCGCGCGCGGGCAGCATGGCGATCGACGCCTCGGAGCTGAGCGCGATGCGGTCGGCCATCCGGGCCAGCAGCAGGTTGGCCTTGCCGACGCCGGTGGTCTGCTCGTGGATCACCAGCGGCCGCCGGCGCAGCGCGGCGGCCATGCCGATCGGGGCGCACACGTAGCCGCCGGTGCACAGCACCGCGTCCGGGCGGAACCGGCGCACCACGCCCTGGGCGGTGAGGACGCTGACCGGCACGCGCAGGGCATCCCGCGCATTGTCCTTGTTGAGCATCTTGAGCGGATTGCGGTCGCGGCGCAGCTTGCCGGCCTTGATGCCGGCGAAGTCGATGTCGTTCTCCGCCGCGACCCGCTGCTCCAGGCTGTCGGGCACGCCCACCCACAGCACCTCGGCCGCGGCCCCGGTCTCGGCCGCCAGATCCCGCAGCGCCCGCACGGCCGCCACCGCCGGATAGGTGTGGCCACCCGTGCCGCCACCGGCGACGATCACGCGCACCCGGCCACGGTCGCCCAGTCGCTGCAGGATCGGGGCGCGGTCGGCGGCGGGATTCGGCATGGACGATCCTCCTGGTGCGGGTGGCGGGTGCGGGTGGCGCAGCGCCCAGGCTATCTCGGGCGGGCGCGGGCCGGCCGGTTCGGGAGGTACCGGTCGGTCGGAGAAGATTGCGAGGTGTTGGCGAGACGGCGACGGGCCTCTACCATGATTGTGACGCTGATCACGTTGTCGCAGTGAGAGTTCTGACGCGGTTCCTTCGACATATCGCAAACAGCAGCGCAATACCGGCGCCCCCCGGCGACCGGAGCGCACAACCTCCAGCGAGAGGGCCCTGAATTGCAGCCCTTCACCCTGCCCGATTTCTATACCCCGCATCCCGCCCGGCTCAATCCCCATCACGGGTACGCCCGCGCGCACTCCAGTGCGTGGGCGCTGCGCATGGGCATGCTCGGCGAGCTCGGAGTCGACGGCAAACCCATCTGGGACGCCGAGAGATTGGACCGTATGGACTACGCGCTGCTGTGCGCGTACACCCATCCCGACTGCGACGCCGAGGCTTTGGCACTGCTCACCGAGTGGTACATCTGGGTCTTCTATTTCGACGACTGGTTCCTGGCCGAGTACAAGTACACCGGCAACCGGGCCGCGGCCACCCGCTATCTCGCGCGCCTGGAACTGTTCATGGCCGAACCAGGCTGTCCCGCACCGGAACCCGAGACGCCGTCGGAGGCCGGACTGGCCGACTGCTGGGCCCGGACCGTGCCGGCCATGTCCCCGGGCTGGCGGCAGCGCATGCGCCGCTCCACCCACAACCTCATGGTCGAATCCCTCTGGGAATTGGACAATATCGCCCGCGACCGGGTGGCCAATCCGGTCGAGTACATCGAGATGCGCCGCCGGGTGGGCGGCGCCCCCTGGTCGGCCAATCTGGTGGAGTTCGCCTGCGGCGCCGAGGTGCCCGGCCGTTTCGCCGCCGAGCGGCCGCTGCGGGTGCTGTGCGAAACCTTCTCCGACGCAGTGCATCTGCGCAACGACCTGTTCTCCTACGAGCGCGAGGTCCGGGTCGAGGGCGAGAACGCCAATATGGTGCTGGTGCTGGAACGGTTCCTGGGTCTGCCCACGCAGGCGGCCGCGGAGCTGACCAACGACATGCTGACCTCGCGGCTGAAGCAGTTCGAGGACACCGCGTCGGTCGAGGTGCCGCAGCTGTTCGTGGAACGCGCGGCCACCCCTGCCGAACAGCTGGCCGTCGCGCGGTACACCGGGGGCCTGCAGGACTGGCAGTCCGGCGGGCACGAGTGGCATCTGCGGTCGAGCCGCTATATGAACAGCGGCGTCGACCGTGGTCCGACCGGGCTGGGCAGCGCGGCCGCCCGGCTCGTGCCGGGGTTGCGAATCCAGCTCCAGCAGCACCGTCCGCCGCCGCGAACATCCGGACCGCTGCCGGTGCGCGAGCTGGTGATGCCGTATCCGGTGTCGATGAATCCGCAGGTGGCGCTGGCTCGCGCCGACGGGCCGAGGTGGGCCGCGGCCGTCGGACTGCTGGATCCGCGGGTCGGCTGGACGGCCGAGACCGTGGCCGCCGCCGATTTCGCGGGGCTGATGGCCATGCTCGATCCCGGTGCCGATGCGGCCGCGCTGCTGCTGCGCACCCGCTGGTGCACCTGGGGCACCTACGCCGACGACCTGGCCACCCGGGTGTTCCGGCGGGAGCCGGTATCTGGACGAGATCAGTTGCGGCGCTTGTCAATTCAGCTCTCCGGCAGCCCGCCCGCACCGCTCACCGCCCTCGAATACGGCTTGGCCGCGCTGTGGCGCGATACCGCGGCCGGCTGTGACGAGGCGGGGCGGCAGCGCCTGCGGGCAGCCCTGATCGAGCTGTTCGAAGGCTGGGAGTGTGTGCTGGAGAACGAGATTCGGCATCGGCTGCCCGATCCCGTCGACTATCTCGAGCAGCGACGCCTGACCTCGGGCGGGCCGCTGTTCTGCGCACTCGATGCCCTGTATTCGCCAGAAATTGCCGCCGACCCAAGGATTTCGGAGATATCGGACTCCAGTATTGTTCGGCAGCTGCAGAATTCGGCCCACGACTACGCGGCCCTCGTCAACGATCTCTATTCGTATCAGAAGGAGATCGAATACGATGAGGAGATCTACAATCTCGTGTATCTCACCCAGTCCTTCCTGGGCTGTTCCCGAGAGCATGCGGCCGATATCGTCGTCGATCTCGCCAATGAACGGTTGACGCAGTTCGAACTCGTCGCGCGCGAACGGCTGCCCGAATTCTTCGCCGACCACGAGCTGCCCGGCGAGGTGCGTGCGGCGCTGCTCGGCCATGTCGACCGGCTGCGTGATCACATGGCCGGAAATCTGCACTGGCACACCAGCACCGGCCGCTATTCCGAGCAGACCCTGCGGGCCTCCCGCCCCGGGCCGGTCATCACCGGTCCGGTCGGCCCCTTCGTCAGTGTGCTCGCCGATCGGGCGGGCCGCCGCTGACCCGCTGCGCCGCGGCCGCCCGGCGCTGTGGCGGCCACGGACCGGTTCGGCCGCCGAGGATCTGCCGGCGCCGGCCGGTTCTGCCGGGCGGCGATAAATCGAATTCGGACAAATGAATTCGACCGGACGGTTCATATTGCGCGGCAATATCTTTTCGTGATGCAACCGTCAAGCGCGCTTAACCCGTAGGTGGCGCACATAGCGGACCGCTTGCGCTGGTGATGCTGGTTTCCCTGCGCGCCGGGTCGCGCGATGCCGTGGGACTTAGGTAATCGATTCACCGGAATCCATTGCTCTAAAACTGCTGGGCTGTCACGATATCCCACACGCGGTGGATGAGTTCGGTGCGATTCGCCGTTGAATTGTCAACCAGACGTGCAACTTTCACATTCGGATGCTTCCGGGCTGCGATACGCCTCATTTCGCCGTGCCTATTTCCCAGGAGTTCGAGCATGACTACGGGAGCTGTCGCCGCACCCCGGCGACCGCTGGCGCTGGGCCGCGAATCCGCCAGGGAATTGGTTCAGGAATTGGCGCAGGCCGCGGTCACCACGCGCACCTGCACCGGGCTGGCCGATCTCCGGGTGGTGGCCATGATGGCCGCGGTCGACGGCGACATGCTCCCGCCGCGACCGCCGCAGCCCATGCTGCGCGGCGGTCACGAACCCTCACCCCGAGGAAACCAGAGAGGACGCAATGAACACATCGAGCAATGCAGGTGCCCCCGGCAGCATGACCGACCGGGTGTCGACGCTGGTGAAGGTGCTGCGCTCGGAGGTGCCCGAATGCATCGCCGCGGGCGCCATCGACATGGCCACCGGGATGCTGCTGGCGGTGGAGACCGTCGACAACCATCCCCAGGAGGTCCTCGATCTGCTGGCCGCGGCCACCCTGGAGCTGTTCCAGGGCCGCAATGTGGTGATGATCGAGAACATTTGGAAGGAGCGGCGCGGAATCCGGTTGGAGCGCCACTACTTCCAGGAGATCCTGGTCAACAGCGACAACCTCACCCACCTGTTCGTGCGTGCCGAGAGCCGCGAGGACGTGGTCGTGGTGGTGGTGTGCCGCAAGTCGGTCAATGTGGGCATGCTGTTCGCCCAGACCCGGCGGGTGCTCGAGGACGTCGGCAGGCTCTGACCGTGCGCGCGGCGGGTTGCCGGATCAGGGAATGCGGCCCACCGCGCCCAGCATGGCCACCGCCTCGGGACGCGGATGCGGCCGGTACTCCTCGGGCCGCCAGAGGGTGACCGCGGTGATGCCCGGCGGGGTCAGGGTGAATCCGTCGAAGAACTTGGCGAATTCGGCGCTGGAACGCAATTGGAACGGCACGCCGCTGCGGGCATTGGCCTCGGCGGAGCGGGCCAGGTCGTACTCGTCGAGGTAGTCGTTGGTGGCGTGCGACATGACCAGGTAGCTGCCGGGGGCCAGGGCGTCGGTGAGTTGGCGGACGAGGTCGTAGGGCCGTAGCTCGTCGGTCATGAAGTGCGCGACCGCGACCACCATGAGCGCGACCGGCTTGCTCGGGTCGATGGTGGCCAGCAGGTCGGGATGGGTCAGGATGTGCTGCGGGTCACGGAGGTCGGCGTCCAGATACGCGGTCCGGCCCTCGGGGGAGCTGTTGAGCAGATCGCGGGCGTGCACCAGCACGATGGGGTCGTTGTCGACATAGACGATGCGGGACTCGGGGGCGATGCCCTGCGCGATCTCGTGCACGTTCCCGGCGGTGGGCAGGCCGGTGCCGATGTCGAGGAACTGGCGGATGCCCGCCTCACCGGTCAGATACGCGACCGCGCGGCGCAGGAAGTTGCGGTTCTCCACCGCGGACAGCTGCACGGTCGGGAAGGCCTCGGCCACCGCGTCGGCGGACTCGCGATCGGCGGGGAAGTTGTCCTTGCCGCCCAGCCAATAGTCGTACCGGCGCGCCGGATGCGGTTTGGTGGTGTCGACGCGGTCTGCCGCTGATTCCGAGTTCAAAACGCTCACAATCCTTTTCGGCTACTGTCTGAATCTGTCAGCTCCAGTTGCGGATCGGTAGCGACTCTGTACCTTCGGAAACCGGCAGAGCCGTGCGCCCGCCCCCGCAGCATCGCCGGAAGGTTCGTCATGCAGTTGCGCTACAGCCCGTTCGATTTCGATGTCCATGCCGATCCGTACCCTTACTATGCCAGGTTGCGCAGCGAGGCCCCGGTCTACCGGAACGACACCGACGACTTCTGGGCCTTCTCGCGCCACGCCGACGTGCTCGCCACACTCCGCGATTCGGACCGTTTCTCGAGCGTGAACGGCCTGCGCATGGAACCGGCCTTCTGGGGACCGCAGGCCGAACGGTTCTTCTCCTTCGTCGCCATGGACCCGCCCAAGCACACCCGGCTGCGCGGCCTGGTCACGCGCGCGTTCACCGCGCACCGGGTGCAGTCGCTGCAGCCGCGGCTGCGCGAGATCGCGATCGGCCTGCTGGAACCGCTGCTGGAACGCGGCAGCTTCGACCTCATGGCCGAATTCGCCGGGCCCTTCCCGACCGAGGTGATCTCCGAGCTGGTCGGCGTGCCCGAGAACGACCGGGAGATGCTGCGCAAGCTCGGCATGGAGATCATGTACACCGAGGAGGAGTCCACCGATCTGCGGCCGGAGGCCATGCAGGCCATCGGCGCGCTGGTGGGCTACTACACCGAGCTCACCATCGAGCGCAGCAAGTCCCGGCAGGAGGATCTGCTCTCGGGTCTGCTCGATGCCGCCGACGGCGATGACCGGCTCACCCCCGAGGAGATCGTCGGCGTCCTGATCCTGCTGGTCGGGGCCGGCATCGAGACCAGCATGCTCACCTTCGGCAATGCCTGGCATGCCGCCTGGCTGCACCCCGACCAGCGCCGGCAGGCCCTCGACGGCCGCATCGACGACTGGATCGCCGAGGCCATGCGCTGGGACCCGGCCACCCAGACCCAGCTGCGCACCACCACCGAACCGGTCGAACTGCACGGTGTGTCGATTCCCGCCGACGCCCGCATCCTGCTGCTCACCGGGGCCGCCAACCGCGACCCGGAGGTCTTCGCCGATCCGGACACCTTCGACCTGGACCGCGACACCTCCGCCTCCCTGGTCTTCGGCAGCGGCCGCCACCACTGCCTCGGCTCCAACCTGGCGCTGCTGGAACTGCGCACGGCGCTGCAGGAAATCGCCTCGCGGGTAACCGATTTCGAAGTCGACCCGGCGGGGCTGCAGCGCATCCACGCCTCCAACAACCGCGGCTTCGCGAGCCTGCCGACCACGGTCACGCTGCGCTGAGCCCTACACCTCCGTGCGGTGCCGCCGCCGGTCCGGTTCAGCGCAACGAGCCGGGCAGGCGTTCGGTCACCAGGCGGGTGTGTGGGCGCAGGGTCAGGCACACCGAGAGCCAGCACGCGCCGATGAGCCAGCCGGCCAGGACGTCGGTGGGCCAGTGCACGCCCAGGTAGAGGCGGGACAGGCCGACCGCCACGGCGAACAGGACGGCGAGGGTGATCACCAGGATGCGGGTGATCCGGCGGGCTAGAACCGGCAGGAGGACCGCGACCAGGATGCCGGCCGCGACGGTCGAACCGAGGGCATGCCCGGACGGGTAGGAGTGATTGGTCTCGGTGACCAGATGGTCGATCACCGGGGGCCGATCGCGGGCGATGAGCAGTTTGCCGAAGAAGACCAGCGCCCCCGCGCCGGCCGCCGCGACGGCGATGAGCACCGCCTGGTCCCAGTACTTCCGCCACGCCAGCAGCACGCACGCCAGGATCGCGTAGATCGCCACCGAGGTGGTGTCCCCGGCCACGCTGACCGCCTTCGCGAGGCTGGTCCAGGTCGCGGTGCGCTGGTCGATGAACCACTGCAACCAGGGGGAATCCGGTCCGGCCGGGCCGTTGTACCAGACCACCACACAGGTCAGGACGAGAATCACGGCAGCCAGCGCCAGCGCGACCAACGTGCCGGTGAGGGTGCGGCCGGGGAATCCGGCGGGCCGTTTCGTGGTGGACGCTTCCTTCTGGGCGGGGGGTGAGGACAGCATGCCACCGAGGTTGCCATGGCATCGCTGAGAGAACGTTGAGAGCCCGGCCGGGGCCGGGCCGCCCCGCGGCCGCATCGTCGGGCATGCTGGTGCCCGTGCGGGTGCTGGTGGTCGAGGACGAGGAGCGGCTGGCGCGGACGGTGCAGCGCGGGCTCGAACTGGAGGGGTTCGTGGTGCAGCTCGCCCACACCGGGACCGACGGGCTGTGGGCGGCGGTCGAGGACAGCTTCGATGTGATCGTGCTGGACATCATGCTGCCGGGGCTGAGCGGCTACGAGGTGCTGCGCCGGCTGCGCGCCCGGGACGTGACCACGCCGGTGCTCATGCTGACCGCCAAGGACGGCGACTACGAGCAGGCCGACGCACTGGATCTCGGCGCGGACGACTACCTGACCAAGCCCTTCTCCTTCGTGGTGCTCATCGCCCGGCTGCGCGCGCTGCTGCGCCGGCGCGCACCGCAGCAGCCGGTGCTGCTGACGGCGGGCGATCTCGTGCTGGACCCGGCGCGGCGCACGGTGCGGCGCGGCGAGACCGCGCTGACGCTGACCCCGCGCGAATTCGGGCTGCTGGAATTCCTGTTGCGGCACAAGGGATTGGCGCTGACCAAGATCGAGATTCTGCGCAATGTGTGGGACGCCCACTACGACGGTCCGGAGAACGTGGTCGAGGTGTACGTCGGCTACCTGCGCAAGAAGATCGATGCGCCGTTCGGCAGCATCAGCATCGAGACGCTACGGGGCGTCGGCTACCGCATGGTCGACCCCGACTGGTCCGGCGACGGGCAGGTCGATGACGAATCGGGCTCCGCCCCACGGTGATTCGCCGATCCTGACCGAACCGCCGTGCGCGGCCACGATTTCCGCGACGATGGCCAGGCCGAGCCCGGAGCCACCGGTGGCGCGGGCGCGGTCGGCCTCCAGCCGCACGAAGCGGCCGAAGACGCGCTCGCGGTCGGCGGCGGGGATGCCGGGACCGTCGTCGTCCACCAGTACCCGGGCGCTGTCGCCGTCGCGCTGGACCGTCACCGCCACCGTGCTGCGGGCGTGCGCGGCGGCATTGTCGACGATATTGCGCAGTGCCCGTGCCAGTTTCGGTTGATCGCCCCGGATCCGCACCGCCTCGATCGCCGTCCGGACCGTGCGGCCGCCCCGCGCCCGCAGGGCCGCGGCCTGCTCGCCGGCCAGATCGTCGAGATCCACATCGCCGGTGCGCATGTCGAGACCGCTCTCGTCGGCGGCGGCCAGGGTCAGCAGATCCTCGATGAGGTGCCGCATACGCTCGGTCTCGGGCAGCAGTGTGCCGCCGATCAATTCGGCGTCCAGCACCTCGGGCCGGTCCCGGGCGAGCTCGAGGGCGGCGGTGACCGCGGCGAGCGGGCTGCGCAGTTCGTGTGAGGCGTCGCCGACGAAGCGCCGCTGGGCCGCGTGCCCGGCCTCGATGCGGGCGAGCATGTCGTTCATCGTCTCGGCCAGCCGGGCGATCTCGTCGCGCGCCACCGGCACCGGCACCCGCTCCGACAGCCCAGCCGCGCCGATGCCCGCCACCCGGCTGCGGATCTCCTCGACCGATCGCAGTGACCGCCCCACCAGCAGGTAGGTGGCCAGCGCGGCCGCCGCGACCACCAGGGGCCCGCCCACCGCGACCAGGACCGCGACCCGTTTCACCGCGTGCTCGGCCGATTCACTGTCGCCGGCTACCAGCACGAGGTACCGGCCGTCCGGTGCGGACAGCGTGTGGGCCGACACCCGCAGGTCCTCGTCGTACGCGGAGACCGGCCGGCGCCCGGTCTCTCTCGCGCCCACGGTCCCCGGGTCCAGCAGCGGCGCCGACAGCTTCGCGTTCGACTCCCGCGCGATCCGCCCCTGCGGGTCGATGACCTGCACCACTCCGATCTGCCCGGTCGCCTCGAACAGCGAATTCGGCAGCTCGGCCACCGAATTCCGGGTCAGCTCACTGGCGATGGTCTCGGCCCGCGTGCCGGCCGCCGTATCGATCTCCCGCAGCAGCGACCGATTCAGCAGCCCGAGCATGGCGCCCGCCGCCAGCAGCAGCACCGCGCCCACGGTCAGCGCGGCCGCGATGGCCGACCGAATCCGCAACCCCCAGTGCGAGGGCCGCAACCATTCCCGGATCCGATTCACGTCCCCCATCATGGGTCACCCGCGCGCCGGGTCGTCCAACAGGCCGCGGTTGACCAGGCCGAGCACCTGATCGACCGCGAAATCGATGTCGGCGCGGGTGGTGGGCAGTGACCCGTCCAGCAGCAGGGCGGCCAGACCGTGGACCGCCGACCAGGCGGCGATATCCGCACCGGGCCGCAGCTTCGGGTCGAGGAGTCCGGCGGCCTGCGTCTCGTCGAGGACCTGGCCGAGGATGCGGTGCGGGTCGTCGGCCGGTTCGTCGGCGGCATCGGATGCGGCGGGCGAGTGTGCGCCGAAGGCGGTGCGGAACAGGCCGGTGTGGGTGAGCGCGAAATCGATGTAGGCCGTGCCCACCGCGTGCAGGCGGCCGCGCGGATCGTCGGTGCGGGCGATGCGCCGGCGCATCTCGGCCGCGAGTGCGGCGCGAGCGCGGCGGGATACCGCGGCGAGCAGGGCCTCACGATCGGCGAAGTGCCGGTAGGCGGCCGAATGCGACACCCCGGCGGTGCGGGCGACCTCGCGCAGGACCACTCGGTCGGGTCCGCCGTCGTCGGCCAGTGCGAGCCCGGCGTCGACGAGGGCCGCCCGCAGGGCGCCGTGGTGATAGGTGGTGCGGCGGTCGGGGGCAGCTGGACTCATAACGTCAGGATTGCACATTCGGCCGAGATGTTGACGACGGTCACATGAGCTCGCATACTCGTAGATGTGACCAATGGAAACATTCTGTCTGCCACCCGGCCTTCGAATGAAAGTGCTGATATGAACGACATTTCCATCGATACCCCGTACGCCTCCGGCAACTCCCGGACGGATATCGAAAAGGCCCTGCTCGCGGCCGGGCACGACCTCGACCGGCTACGGCTCGCCGACCTGGCGCTGGTCGAGGACTTCCACACCATGGGCCGGATCGCCACGGGTGCGCTGGCGGAACTGGCCGGTCTCACCCCGGCGTCGCGGGTGCTCGATGCCGGCAGCGGAATCGGCGGCACCGCACGGTATGTCGCGGAAGCCTACGGATGCCGGGTCACCGCGGTGGATCTGACCGAGGACTACTGCGAGACGTCGCGCTGGCTCAATCGCCTGGTCGGACTGGACGATCGGATCTCCGTGCGGCAGGGCGACGTCACCGCGCTGCCCTTCGCCGACGGCGACTTCGACGTGGTGTTCAGCCAGCACGTGCAGATGAACATCGCCGATAAGGACGCACTGTATCGGGAAGCGCGGCGGCTGCTGAATCCCGATGGCCTGCTGGCCATCTGGGACATCACCACCGCTTCCGGCGCCCGCCCCGACTTCCCCGTCCCGTGGGCCGACCGCTCCGAGCAGAGCCACCTGGTGACCCCGGACGACCTGCGCGCCACCCTGGAGCGCTCCGGTTTCGCCCTCGACCACTGGGACGACCTCACCGACCAGGCGGGCACGATCATGCGGGCCGTGCTGGCCGCCCCGCCGAATCCCGTTGGGCTGCAGGCCTTCGTCCCGAACTTCCCCGTGAAGATCGAGAACCTGACCCGGGCGCTCACCGACGGCCGGCTGTGTGCCGTTCGCGCCGTCGCGCGCGCTCTGCCGTAGCGCGGGCCGGATCGGGGGAGCTCCGAGTGCGGGTTTGCGCGGTTGGCCGCAGCCGGAGCTCCCCGATCATGAAAGTTACCGGGGGACCGGGATTCCCGCAGACCAGACGCCGCGGATCTGCGTTGTAGCCGTGATGTCGGCGAGCGGATCGGCGTCGAGCAGAACCAGGTCGGCGCGCAGACCCGGGGCGATGGCGCCGCGATCGGTCAGGCCGAAGTGCTCGGCGGGCCGGGCGGTTGCCGCCTCGAGGGCCTCGACGGGGGACAGTCCGGCGCTGACGAGCAACTCCAGCTCGTGGTGCAGGCTCGCGCCGAAGGCCGGGTTCATGGGCACGCCGGGGGAGGAATTGGCGTCGGTGCCCGCCAGGATCGGGACGCCCGCGGCGCGCAGCGCACCGACATTGGTCAGGGCGTCGGCGAAGGCTCCGGGGACGCCGTGGGCGGCGGACATGCCCTCCATCATGGTCAGGGTCGGGACGACGACCTTGCCCTCGGCGGCCAGGCGGGCGATCACCGCCTGCGGCAGCGCGACACCCACGGGGATGTGGGTGATGATGTCGACGCCGGCATCGAGGGCCATGGTGTACGCGGCCGGGTTGGTGGCGTGAGCGATGACCATCAGATCGCGGGCATGGGCCTCGGCCACAACGGCTTTGGCCGCGGCCGCGTCGGGGCCGCCGTCGCCGGGGGCCTCCAGCACCAGCTTGATGTAGTCGGAGCCGGTGGAATGACGCTGGGAGACAGCGGATTCGGCCTGGTCGGCGCTGCGGATGATGGCGGGTTCGCCGAGGAACCTGCCGTGCATGCCCTCGGGGCCGACGATGGCCATGCCCGCGCTGCGAATATCGCTGGTGCCGACGGTGTTCCGGAGCTCGGCCACCACCTCGGCGAGGCTGGCCATATCGAGCGCGGTGGTGACCCCGTGCGCGGCGAGCAGCCCGGGAGTCTGCGCATCGTGGATGTGGACATGGGCGTCGATGAAGCCGGGCAGCAGGATCGCGCCGCCGGCGTCGAGGCGTTCGGCGCCGGCGTCGTCGGTGCCGATGCGGTCGCCGTCGATGACGATCGTGGTGGGTTCGGTGAGCGCGCGGCCGTCGAAGACGCGGACATTGTCGAGCGCCGTCCGGCTCGCTGAGCGTGAAGAGGTCACCGAATCAGCTTCCTCTCCCTTGCCCCGGGCGACACCGCGATTCGGGTCAGCGCCGGCGGGGCAGCAGGCGGCGGGAGACGTGCTCGGTCACGGCGTCGGCGATCGGCGGGACCGTCGGCGTGGGCCGGGTGGGCGGCGGCGGGGCCGAGCGGGCGTCGGCGGAGATGCGGATCAGCAGCGCCAGGATGATGTAGTTGGCCAGCAGCGACGAACCGCCGTAGGACATGAACGGGGTGGTGAGACCCGTCAGCGGAATCAGTTTGGTGACACCGCCGACCACCACGAACAGCTGCCACCCGATCGAGAACGCCAGCCCACCGCCGAGCAGCTTGCCGAAGGCGTCGCGGGTGGTGAGGGCGGCGCTGAAACCGCGGACGCACAGGATGAGGAACAGCGCCAGCACGGCGGCCAGGCCGATCAGCCCGAGCTCCTCGCCGATGGTGGAGATGATGAAGTCGGTACCGGCGAACGGCACGTCCTGCGGCCGCCCGCTGCCCAGCCCGGTCCCGGCCAGCCCGCCGGTGCCCATGCCGAACAGGCCCTGCGAGATCTGATATCCGGTCGTGTAGTAGGTGGCGAACGGGTCCCGCCACACCTCGACGCGGACCCGCACGTGCCCGTACAGCTGGTAGGCGATGACCGCGCCGACCGAGAACATGGCCAGGCCGATGAGCAGCCACGAGGCCCGCCCGGTGGCGATGTACATCATGGCCAGCACGGTGCCGAAGACCAGCAGCGAGAAGCCGAGGTTCTTCTCGTACACCAGCACCAGCACCGCGATGAAGGTGACCAGCAGCAGCGGGGCCAGATCCCGCAGGCGCGGGAAGGTCATGCCCAGGAAGCGTTTTCCGGCGGTGGTGAACAGGTCCCGGTTGGCGACCAGGAAGGCGGCCACGAAGATGATCAGCAGCACCTTGGCGAACTCACCGGGCTGAATCGAGAACCCGCTGATCAGGATCCAGCTCTTGCCGCCGTTGACCTCGCTGAAGCGGGAGGGCAGCAGGGCCGGGACGAGCAGCGCGATCACCCCGGCCAGGCCGAAGGTGTAGCCGTAGCGGGCCGGTTTGGTGTGGTCGGGCACGAAGACCAGCACCAGCACGAACAGCAGCATGCCCAGGCCGGTCCAGATCAGCTGATGCGCCGAGTCCGAGGACGGAATCGGCTCGCCGGCGTTCTTGGCCTTCACCACCTCGGCGCGGTCCAGCCGGTCGATGAGCACCAGCCCGATGCCGTTGAGCAGCACCACGCACGGCAGCAGCACCGGGTCGGCGGCGGGCGCCCAGCGGCGCACGGCCAGATGGGTGACCAGCACGAAGACCGTGAAAACGGCGAGCGCGCGGACACTCTGGCCGTCGAAGCCATTGCCGGTGGCCGAGGTCATGGCCAGGTAGGCGAAGGCGATCAGGGCCAGCGCGGCCACGCAGAGTAGCAACTCGGCATTGCGCGGAACTCGCCCTCTCGACCTTGTCGGGGGAGGGCTGTGCCGAAATGCGCTCACACCGAACAGTATCGCGTGCGGTAGCGGATGAGGAGCCAAAGCAGTAGTGCTTCGGCTATGGCGGTGAAAACGGTGAGGAATTGGCTGAAGTAACTGGCCAGTACATTCACCACGGTCAGCGGCAGAATGCCCGCGGCCATCAGATACAGCCGCGTGATCACCACGGTGAGTCCGAAACGGACCGCCATGATGGTCACCAGCCGGCCGGAGCCGGGGCGCCACCGCATTCTCGCCACACGTTCGCCGAACACGGTGTCCACCGTGGCACATGACCGGCGGCCGCGTCATCGCACCGAATCAGGTGGTCATCGCACCGAATCGGGTTCCGGGAGCTTCAGCCGGATCAGTAGGGGTGGGCGGTGGCGGAGAAGCGGGGGGAGAGCTGGTCCGCGAGGGCGCGGGGGAAGGACTGGTGGGCGGTGTCGCCGTCGGAGGTGTAGCGGGCGGTGGGGTTCGCCGCGAACCAGTCGAGCCAGTAGGTGGAGTCGAAGGGAACCGTGGTGCGGCCGGAGCGGATTCGGGGGAGGCCGGTCGGGTCGAGGGCGGCGGCGAACGGGGAAGGGGCGGGGTCGGCGCCGACGAGGAGGACCGCGTCGAAGGTGTACGGGGTGCCGTCCCAGGTGCCGGAGGTGGCGAGGGCGTGGTCGGCGGGGTAGACGCCCAGGGGCAGGGCCATGGAGTGGACGACGGTGCCGGGCGCGGCGGTAGCGATGGCGCGGACGTTCTGGACCAGTTCGCGCTGAACGTCGGTGGGGGACAGATGCGCCAGGTTGGGATGGGTGGCGGTGTGGGCGCCGATGTCGTAGCCGTGGCGGACCAGCCAGGCCAGGGCGCGGGGGTCGTCGCCGAACGGCTCGTTGTTGACGTAGAAGGTGGCGGTGGCGGCGAAATCCGGGTGGCGGGAATGGAATTGCTCGAGCAGGCCGACCGCGCAGTCGGGGGTGGGGTCGCCGGAATCGCCGAGGGTGAGCTGGGTTCGGGTGGAGTCGTCGAAGGTGAGAGCCACCGGGTGGGTGCCTGCGGGTAGGTCGATGGCGCCCGCCAGATACTGGGCGATGGTGATCGGGCGGTAGCCGTCGGTGTAGAGGCGGTCCAGCTCGGCGGTGAATTTCGTTGGCGTCTGGTCGTATTCGCTGCCCGGCTCGGCCTCGATGCGGTGGTACATGAGGATCGGGACCCGACCCAGCTCATTGGCGGCCACCGTGGCCGGATCCGGCGGTCTCGAGGTCGATGGGGGTGCGGTGACGGCCGCGGGACGCGGCACGGTGGCGGTGGTTGCTCCGCAGGCGGTGGCGGTCGCGCACAGCAGCGCCGCCGCGACCATCCGCAGCGTCGTCGACGCCTTCATCGCCGCAACGCTACGCGGCGACAACGGTTTTGAGGTGATCTCGGCGAAAAACGGCCGACGCCTGCGTGCAGGCGCGATAGTGATGCCAACAGCTGTCAGTGGAAGTTGGTGTGTACGTTGCTCATGCGACTCCGGTCGATCCGCCGCAGGCGGTCCACCCTGCTCGCGATCGGCGCGGTCGTGGTCCTGGTGCTCGCCGCGCTGGTGTTCGTCTTCGGCCGCAGCCGCCCCTCGGCCGCCGGCGCCGACACCCGCCCGGCCCGCCTGGAGCTGGCCCCGACGGCCGCCGCGACCTCCTACCGGGATCCGGTGACGGTGCGCGGCACGGCGATCGGCGCGAAGCAGGTGTCGGTGGGCGACCGGTCCGTCCAGCCGGCCAAGGACGGATCCTTCGAGATCCAGCTGCCGCACGCACCGCTCGACACCACCGTCGTGGCCACCGGCGCCGCGGGCGACCGCGTCACCGCCCCGCTGAAAGTGGAGGTGGCACTGCCGCGCATCCGGGCCGTCCATGTCACCGCCTACGCCTGGGCTTACGACCCCATGCGCGATGCCGTGCTCGACATGGCGCGCGAGGGCCGCATCGACACCGTCGAACTCGATATCAAGGACGAGGACGGGATGGTCGGCTACGACTCGCAGGTGCCGCTGGCACGCGAATCCGGTGCCGCCACCACGATTTACGACGCGCCGGCCGCGCTGAAGCAACTGCACGACATGGGCATCAAGGTGGTCGGCCGCATCGTCGCCTTCCGTGATCCCACCCTGGCCGGCTGGGCCTGGCACAACGGCCACCCCGACTGGGTGATCCAGAACCCGTCCGGCCAGCCGTACTCCAGCGGCTACGGCGCGATCGCCTTCACCAACTTCGCCAGCCCCGAAATCCGTTCCTACAACCGGGATCTCGCGGTCGAGGCGGCCCGGCTCGGCTTCGACGGCGTCATGTACGACTACATCCGCCGCCCCGACGGCAACCTCGTGGGCATGCAGTTTCCGGGCCTGGCCGAATCGCCGTCGGACTCCATCGCCAACTTCCTGCGCGACTGCCGCGAACCCGTGCACGACGCCGGAGCCTCGCTGAGCGCGGCCGTCTTCGGCATCGCCGCCACCCGCCCCGACGAGATCGCCCAGGACATCCCGTCCATGGCCCGCTACGCCGACTTCCTGGCCCCGATGCTCTACCCGAGCCACTGGCACTCCGGCGAATACGACGTCACCAATCCGAACGCCCAGCCCTACGACATCATCTTCCGGTCCCTGCAGGACTTCCGCGCCCGCACCGCGGGCACCAACGCCCAGATCATCCCGTGGCTCCAGGATTTCAGCCTCGGCGTGGCCTACGGCGACGCGGAGGTGAAGGCGCAGATCGACGCCACCTACGCGGCGGGCTACAACGGCTTCTTCCTCTGGAACCCCGCGGTCAGCTACCACCCCGGCGCTCTCGCGCCCAACTGATCAGCCTCGCAACGCTTCTCGTCGGGTCGGCCCCCGCCGACCGGGTCCGGATCAGGCGATGGTGGGGCGGTCCGCGAGCCCCAGGCGCAGGTGTTCGCTGTGGTAGATGGCCTCGTCCAGCAGTTGCGCGACGTGGTTGTCGTAGAGGCTGTAGACGATGCTACGGCCGGTCCGGGTGCCCACGACCAGCCCGAGATTGCGCAGCAGGCGCAGCTGATGCGAGACCGCCGACTGCTCCATGCCGATCGACGACGCCAGTTCGGTGACCGCGAGCGGGCCCTGGCGGAGCTCGCTGAGGATCAGCAGCCGGCTGGGGGTGGCCAGCGCTTGCAGGGTGGTCGCGACATGGGTGGCGGCCTCGGCGTCCAGCCGTGCCGTCGGCCGATCGCGGCCCTCGACGCCATGTCCCATAACACAGGAGGGTACCTCGAGGAGCTCTATACACATGAAGACGTCTTCATGTGTTCTGGTATCGTCGCGGCCGTCAGGGGTAGCAATGGAGGTGAGTCGTGGTCGTGGCGACGCCGGTGCAGGCATTCGCGCAGCCGGAAGTGGCGGTCCGCCGGACCCGCCTGTTCGAGCTGGCCGAGATGCGATGGGCCGCAGTGGCCCTCGCACTGTTCCTGCTCGGGCTGGCCGCCCAGCTGGCCGGCGCGCCGAGCTGGCTGTGGTGGGGGCTGTACCTGGCCTGCTACGCCGCGGGCGGCTGGGAGCCGGGCTGGGCCGGGCTCCAGGCGCTGCGCGAGAAGACCCTCGACGTGGACCTGCTCATGGTGGTGGCGGCGCTCGGCGCGGCGGCCATCGGGCAGATCACCGACGGGGCCCTGCTGATCGTCATCTTCGCGACCTCCGGGGCGCTGGAGGCGCTGGCCACCGCGCGGACCGAGGATTCGGTGCGCGGCCTGCTCGACCTCACGCCCGAGACCGCGACCCGGCTCACCGTCACCGGTGAGGAGACCGTGCGCGCCGCCGACCTGAACATCGGCGATGTGGTCCTGGTCCGCCCCGGCGAGCGAATCGCCGCCGACGCCACCGTGATCGACGGCGGCAGCGAAGTGGATCAGGCCACCATCACCGGCGAACCGCTGCCCGTGGACAAGACCGCCGGCGACGAGGTGTTCGCCGGCACCCTGAACGGCACCGGGGCACTGCGGCTCCGGGTGGATCGCCGTGCCGAGGACTCGGTGGTGGCGCGCATCGCCGTCCTCGTCGAACAGGCCGGGCACACCAAGGCGCGCACGCAGCTGTTCATCGAGAAGGTGGAGCAGCGGTATTCCCTCGCCATGGTCGCGGTGACCCTGGCGGTGTTCGCGATTCCCCTCGCCCTCGGCGACCCGCTGCAGCGAGCCCTGTTGCGCGCCATGACCTTCATGATCGTGGCCTCCCCGTGCGCGGTGGTGCTGGCCACCATGCCGCCCCTGCTGGCCGCCATCGCCAATGCCGGCCGGCACGGCGTGCTGGTCAAGTCGGCCGTGGTCATGGAGCGGCTGGGCGTGACCACGCGGGTCGCCTTCGACAAGACCGGGACGCTGACCCGGGGCGCCCCGCACGTCGACGAAATCCGCAGTGTCGATCCGGAATTCAGCGAGCCGGAGGTGCTGCGGCTGGCGGCGGCCGCCGAATTCGACAGTGAGCACCCGCTCGCGGCGGCCATCGTGCGTGCGGCCCGCGCCGCGGGGCAGCAGCTGCCGGCCGTCGAAGGATTCGCCGCCGATCCCGGGCGCGGCGTCAGCGCCCGGATCGGGCAGCGCCGGATCGCGGTCGGTTCTCCGGCGGCGCTGCTGCCGAGCTCCGGGCCGGGTGCGCCGGACGCGGACCGGGCCGCCCGCACGGCCGTGGACGCATTGCAGGAGAAGGGATTCACCGCGGTCGTCGTCGCCTGTGACGCGCGTCCGATCGGAGTGCTGGCGATCACCGATCAGCTCCGCCCCGAGGCCGCCACCGCGATCGATCTCACGGCCCGCGTGACGGGGGCCGCCCCGATGCTGCTGACGGGAGACAACAGCCGCGCCGCGCATCGGCTCGCGGCTCGGGTGGGGCTCACCGAAGCCCGCGCCGAATTGCTCCCGCACCAGAAGGTCGATGCGGTGCGGGCGCTGCAGTCGGCCGGTGACCGGGTCGCGGTGGTCGGCGACGGCATCAACGACGCACCCGCTCTCGCCGCCGCCGACACCGGAATCGCCATGGGCGGAGCGGGTTCCGACCTGACCCTGCAGACCGCCGATGCCGTGGTCGTGCGCGACGACCTCACCGCTATCCCCGCCGTCATCGCGCTGTCCCGGCGCGCTCGCCGCGTCGTGGTGGCGAATCTGGCGATCGCCGCGACCTTCATTGCGGTCCTGGTGATCTGGGACCTGATCGGTACCCTGCCGTTGCCGCTGGGCGTCGCCGGTCACGAGGGCTCGACCGTGATCGTCGGCCTCAATGGTCTGCGCCTGCTGCGCCGCGCGGCCTGGCAGCGGTCCGCCTCCTACCTGTCCAGCACGTAACTGCCCGGAGCGGCCTCGATCGGCTGGAATCGGGCGTTACCGAGATGCGCCGGTGCGGGCACCAGCTCACCGGAGCGGTCGCCCAGCCATTGCGCGAAATCCGGCCACCACGAACCCTGTTCGGTGGTGGCGGTGCGCTGCCACGCCTCGGGGTCGAGGCTGTTGTCGTCGGAAACGCGATAGCTGGACTTGTGATTGTCCGACGGGTTGACCAGGGCAGCGATGTGGCCATTGGTCGACAGCACGAAACGCACCTTGCCGCCCAGCATCTGGCTGCTGCGGTAGCAGTTGGTCCACGGGCAGAGGTGATCGGCCGAGCCCGCGACCACGTAGGAATCGGCGGTGATCCGCTTCAGGTCGATCTCGGTGCCGAGCACGGTGACGCCGCCGGGCCGGGCGAGCTTGTTGCCCAGCGCGGTGTCGAGGAAGTCGCGATGCAGTTTCGCCGGCATCCGGGTGGTGTCGGCATTCCAGAACAAGATGTCGAAGGCCGGTGGCTTGCGGCCCTGCAGATAGTTGTTGACCCAGTAGTTCCAGACCAGGTCTCGCGGGCGCAGCCACGCGAACACCGCGGCCAGCTGCTTGCCGTCCAGATAACCCTGTCGCCGCGAGCGGGCGATCGCGGCGGCGGCGGCCTGCTCGTCCACCATCGCGCCGAACGCGTCCTCACGCGCCTGGTCGAACATGGTGACCAGCAGGTTGAGGCTGGCCAGTTGGTCGAAGCCCGCGGTCTCGGCCCGATAGGCCGCCGCCATCGCCGCGAGCAGCCCGCCCGAGCAGGCGGCGAGCACGTGTGCCGTGCTGTGACCGGTGATCTCGTCGACGGCGTCGAACGCCCCGACGACCGCCTCGACGTAGGCGTCGAAGCCCCACTTGCTGTGCCGCGCATCGGGATTGCGCCAGGACACCACGAACACCTGCTGGCCCTGCCCCACCAGGTACTCGATGAGGCTGCGCCCCGGCGCCAGATCGAGCACGTAGAACTTGTTGATGGTCGGCGGGATGATCAGCAGCGGTACCGCGCGCACGGTTTCGGTCTGCGGCCGGTACTGGATCAGCTCGAACATCGGGGTCCGCAGCACCACCGCGCCCGGGGTGATGCCGAGGTCGGACCCGACGCGGAACGCGGACTGATCGACCATGGACGGGATGAACGGGGCATGGCTGAAGTCACTGATCAGCTGCTGTGCGCCGGTGCGGAGATTGCCGCCGCCGGTGTCGATGATCGCCTTCCAGGCCACCGGGCTGAGCAGCGGATTGTTGCTCGGCGCGAGCGCCTCGACGAGATTCGTGGTGAGGAATTTGATCCGCTCGGCGTCCTGCCACTCCAGGGGCAGGTCCTGCACCAGGCCCTCGGCGGCGATCCCGGCGGCCAGATAAGCCTGCACCACGCGGCGCAACAACGGATTTCCCGTCCAGGCGGGATCGGCGAACCGCTTGTCCCGGCTGGACGGGGCGACCGTGGAGGAACCGGCCGCGATGCGGGTCAGCTCCGCGCCCAGGGTTGCCGCCCGGCTCGCGACGCGCCGGGGCCGTTGCGCCATCGCCAGGAGCAGGTTCAGTCCCGAGCGCCCCGGCAGGAACCGGCGGGCGATCCCGGTGGTGGCCTCGGTGAGGATCAGGTCCGGGGGTGCGGAGACATCCAGATCGGTCATGACAGTCCTTCTGGGAGAGACGATTTCACGTTCGATGAGATGGGCGAAGGTCGACGATGACTCGCACCTGTCAATCGTCGGAGAGCCGCGCGGGCAAACCTATGTGCCCGGGAAACATGAAATGCCGCTAACGATGTGGTCGAGCACATTCATCCCGGACGGGGCGATGCGTACTCTGGTGCTCGGATCGTGCTCCGATACCCACGAGGACACCCAATGGCGAGTGAAAATGCCCGGGAGTACACGGTATCCGGCGACCGCCTGCGCGTTGTGGTCCGTCCCGGCGTCGGCGTCCCGCTGGTGTTGTGCAATGGGATCGGCGCGAGCCTCGAGCTGCTGCAGCCATTCGTCGACGAGCTCGATCCGGCGATTCCGGTGATCCGGTTCGACCCACCGGGGATCGGTCGTTCGCCGTTGCCCCGGCGGCCCTATCACCTGACCACGCTGGCCGGCCGGGTGACCACGCTGCTCAGCGAACTCGGCTACGACACCTTCGATGTGCTCGGCATCTCCTGGGGTGGCGGCCTGGCTCAGCAGATCGCCCTGCAAAACCCCCGGCGCTGCCGGCGCGTGGTCCTGGTCAGCACCGCCACCGGCTGGATGATGGTCCCCGCGCACCCGAAGGTGCTGCGCAAGATGATCACTCCGCGCCGATACCGCGACGCCGAGTACGCCACCAGGATCGCCGCGGAACTCTATGGCGGCCGGCTGCGCACCGATCCGGATCGGGTGACCACCCTGCTGGCCGGCCACTCGTCGGCGTCCTCCGCTCGCGGCTACCTGCTGCAGCTGCTGGCCGGCGCCGGGTGGACCAGCCTCCCGTTCCTCGGTTTGATCCGCCAGCCGACGCTGATCCTGGCGGGCGACGACGATCCGATCATTCCGCTCGTGAACGCGAAGATCATGGCCCGGCTGATACCCGACGCGCGGTTGCACGTGTACCACGACGGCCATCTGGGTCTGGTCGTGATTTCCGATCAACTCGCCCCGGAGGTGAGCAGATTCCTCCGGGGTGATCGGCAGCTCGACCTGGAACGGAGGGATGTCGTTCGCTGACCCTGCCCGCGCCGTGGCGCTGAGCAGGGGGTACGGTGATCAGACGTCCGGGGATCTCGGATGGGTGAGCCGGGAAGTCTGGTCGGCGTCAGGACATGACGCCGGAACAGCGCAGGAGGCTCGACCGTGGCCGGCATACCCCTCGAATTCGACCGCCACCGCGAGGCATTGCGGACCAATCTGTGGTTTGTGCCGACCGTCGAAGTGCTCGCGGCCATCGGGCTGTTCGGGATCACCTACCTGCTGGACCGGGCGGCATATCAGAGCGGGTTCACCTTTCCGTCCTGGGTGATCGGCGGCCCGCCCGACACGGCCCGGCAGGTGCTGACGGCCATCGCCGCCGCCATCATGACCGTGGTGGGTGTGGTCTTCTCCATTACCATCCTGGCGCTGACGCTGGCCTCCACCCAGTTCGGTCCGCGCATGCTGCGCACCTTCATTCGCGATCGGGGCACCCAGGTCACCCTGGGTACCTTCGTGGCGACCTTCGTCTATGCCATCGCCGCCCTGGTATCCATCGGATCGGATTTCGTGCCGCACATCAGCACGACGGTGTCGATCGCGTCGCTGGTGCTCGATCTCGCCGTGCTGATCTACTTCATCAATCACATCGCCATGGCGATCCAGCTGCCCAATGTCATCGCCGAGATCGCGGGTGAGGTGGCGGCCGGAATCGAGGCGCAGCGCAGCGACGCGCCCAGCACCCCGCACTGCGGGCCGACGGCGGCCGAATTGCTGGAACGGATGGCGGGTGAGGGCGGCGAGGTCCGGGTGACCGGCAGCGGATACCTGCGCTACATCCGCTACGAGCAGCTGGTGCGGCTCGCGACCGAGGCGGACGCGGTGATCCACCTGCCCTACCGGCCCGGGCATTTCCTCACCGAGGGGCAGGTGGTGGCCACCGTCTGGCCCGCGTCGGTGGCCGGGCGGATAGCGGAGAACTTCTCGCGCGGGCATGTGGCCGGGCCCACCCGGTCGCTGACCCAGGACATTTCCTTCGGCATAGACCAGCTGGTCGAAATCGCCGTGCGCGCGCTGTCCACCGCGGTGAACGACACCTTCACCGCCCTGACCTGTGTCGACTGGCTCGGTGATTGCCTGTCGCGGGCCGCGGTGGCGTGGGAGCCGAGCCCGGTCTACCGCGGCAAGAACGGCTATGTCCGCGTCATCGCGGCGCAGGCGAGTTACGAGCGGCTGGTGCAGCGGGCCTTCGAGAAGATTCGGCAGTCCGCGCGCGGCATGCCCGCCGTCATGATCCGGCAGCTCGAAGCGCTGGCCCAGATCTCGGACCACACAACCGATCCCGAGCGGCGCAGCATCCTGCTGGAGCAGGCGGCGATGATCGTGCGGTCGGCGCGCGAGTCGGTGCCGGAGGACGCGGATCTCCAGGACGTGCTGCGACGGTACCGGGTGCTGGTCGGCGAGGCGGAGCTGCCGCTGATTCAGGCCGTGTCAACGCCAGAACTGCCAGGCACGGCGTGAATCCTGTTCCTGCGGCATGAGTGACGCCGCGGGCGGCAGGCTGTCCGCGGGGTCCAGGACCAGCAGGGCGGTCATGGCCCGGGGGAGGTCCAGGCGGGTGCGGAGCCAGGGCCAGCCGCCGGTGAGGGTTTCGGTCAGGTCGGCCGCGGGGAGGTCGAGGGCCGCCACCGCTTGCAGGAGCGTGGATGAGGGCATGTCCCATTGGCGAGCGCAGGCGGTGACCAGGGCGGGGAGCTGATCGGTGGGGGTGAGGGCGAGGATGCGGCGCAGGGCGGGGACGGCGTCGGAGGTGCGGGAGCGGGAGACCAGGGTGGAGACGACGAATTCGAGGTCCGCGGTCAGGGCGGCGGACAAGGTGCCGGTGGGGGATTCGGCTTCCAGCGGTTCGTCGGCCGGGGTGCGCAGCAGGGCCGAGAGTTCGGCGCGGGACCAGGTGCCGCGCTGTCTGCTCCATCCGAATGCTCTGCGGGGCAGGCGGAGTCCGTCTCGCTGCTGATCGTCGACGGGCGCCGGGACGGCGAGGACGACCAGGGCCTCGATCGGCTCCGGAAGGTCCAGGGTCTTGCGCAGCGTGCGCCACGCGGGGCGGAGGGCGGCCACCAGTTCGGCCGGTTCGGAGCGGCTGAGAGTGAGGGCCTTCAGCAGGGCCGTGGCGTCGATCGCGGGGTAGCGGGTGGCCTCGGCCAGCAGCGTGGGCAGCAGGTCGGCGGGCGCGCAGGCCAGGATCTGCTCCAGCGCATAGCGATCGCGGCCGGTGCACGAGACGTTCACCACCAGCTGGGCGACGATGCCCAGGTTGGTGTGCATGGCCTGGCGCAGGATTCGGCTGTCGCCGGTGTGGGTGCCCGGATCGTCGACCTCGGCGCTGAGGGCCGCGTACACCAGGGCCCGGTCGCGGGAGCCGATCGCCTGCTCGCGCAGGGCGCGATGGCGCAGCAGATGGGCGGCGACGATGCGGCGCTGCTCGGCTTCGCCGGTGGCCCAGCCCCGCTGGAGGCGCGGCCAGACCGATTCGGCATCGGACGAGGTCAGCGGCGCGGTCCCGGATTCCAGGCGGTGCCAGGCGGAGGTGGCCAGCGCCGCGCTGAGATCGATGCCGAGCTGCCGGGCCGCCTCGACGGTGCGGGTACGGTCGCGGCCGTCGGCGAGGACGCGGTCGCTGAGAACCTGCTCGAAGGTGCGGCGGACGCTGGGATGGTGGTCGAGTCGCGCCAATGCCTGTGCGACGCTGGGTCTTCCGATGGCGAGACGGACAGCGCGCCCGGCCACCGCGTGGTCGCGGAGCCAGTCGGGGTGCAGCTCCGGGTCCGTGATCACCTCGGCCAGGTGGTCGTCGTCCAGCTCGGCGGGATCCAGGGCGCGCAGGTGCCGTCGATAGCACCAGTGGCCGATTTCGTCTGCGGTGGACAGGGATTCGGGCAGCGTGACACCGGCGCGCCGGTGGCCGATGATCCGCTGCCCGAGCAGGACGAACGGGTCCGATTCGTCGCCGGGATCGCCCGGTGTGACGATGCGGCGGGCGCCGCCGGGCGGGGCGGGGCTGTCGCGGGTCACCGCGGTGATCGCGGCGGGAGCCGAGGACGGCGTGCTGGAGGTGCAGAAGGTCAAGTCCCGCAGGCTGTTCCGGGGTAGCAGGCCGTAGAGTGCCCGCAGCATGGCCACGGCGTCCGTGCCGCTCTCGACGTGCAGTTCGATGGCGGGGCCGCGCCCGGCCAGATGCGCCAGGGTGTAGCCGAGCAGCGCGGGCAGCCAGTCCAGGTCGAGGTAGGCGTCGGCCGCGGCGGTGACGGCGGGACTGTGCTCCACGGAATTCGGCAGCGGCGGCCAGCGATCGGTGGGAAGTTCGGCGTCGTCGAGCGAGGTGCGGAATCGTCCCGCGTCGTAGAGGCTCAAAGTCGTTGCGCCGTCGAGTGTTCCGCGACCACCCGCGACGAGGTGTGCCACACAGGTGCCCGGCCGGTCATTGGCGGGCGTCTTCAGCACCGCCACCGCGAGCCCCCGCACCACGGTGAACTCCAGCGCGAACGCCTCCGGCGACGCGGGCGAACCATCCCAGCTGACCAGCGACCCCAGCTCCCGTGTGGTGGATCCCAGTGCGGCGGGCCAGTTTCCGGACCTGGCGACCACGCCGACCCCGGTCCCGGAGGACTCCAGCGTCACCATGGCCCAGCCGCACAGCAGCTGCGCGAAACCCGTCATCGGTCCGCCCGTAACCGGTCGATGCGGTCGAGCATGTGGATGACCGGGTCCACGGCCGCGAACGGCTTGAACACCGGATAGCTGTTGTCGGCCCGCTTGCCGCACCCGACCGCCGAGACCGGGAAGTAGCGGTTGTGCGGGAAGTGGATGGACAGCGTGGCGTCGACGGCCGGAAACAGTTTGCGCACCAGGCTTCTGGTGGCGTCGGAGCGATAGTCGATCTGGCCGGGCTGATACAAGTTGCCCGCACCATTGAGGCTGTACGGCGTATCCGCCCAGTCCGGCGGCGGTGCGACCAGGCCGACCTCGGGCAGGTTGATCAGCGACAGCAGATCCGATTTCGCGATGATGGTCGAGGCGTGCAGGCGCGGCGGCTCGATGGGCAGATCCAGCGGATAGCTGTTGGCCGTGCGCCACAGCTTGGCGATCTGGTCGATCATCATCTTGGTGCGGCCGACGGTCTGGGAGTGCTCGACATTGTTGTTCAGGCTCTCCTCGTTGGCCGGTCCCGCGTGCTCGCGCATGATGGCCAGGTACTGCTTGTTCAGCGTGGACGGCACCACGAACCAGAGGAAGTCGGCGATGGCCAGGTGCGGGCTCACCTTGGCGGCGATCTCGGCGTCGGCCACATCCTCGCCCGCGACATCCACGAAGGCGAGATTCACCGTGCGCCTGGTGGACAGCGAGGTGAACTTGATCAGGATCGGGGTGCGGACCTGCCAGCCGCTCCAAGCGTGGGTCCGGGTCTGCTGCTGTTGCTGCGCCATCGGCGGTTGCGGCGGGCGCGGTGGTTGCGGTGCGCCGAGCGGCCCGATGCCGTTCTCCTGCCGCTGCTGCGCGCCGACGTAGCCGCGCTTCTGGGTGTAGCCGATGGCCTGCCGGTTCATCAGCGTGTTCTCCAGCGCGGCCAGCATTTTCGTCGAACGGCGCGACGGCACGATGGACCATTCGCGGGCCAGCATCGGGTCGTTCATGACCGAATAGATCATCGACACGATGAGATGCGTCTTGGACGAGGCGGATTCGCCGACGAAGCCGATCACAGTGGTCGGATGGTCGAGGATCTCCTCGTCGATCTCACAGCCGTTCGGGCAGCGCCGATCCAGCCGCCGCGAATAATCCCCGACGCGGGTCGCGAACCCGCCGTTGGGCTGGCGCAGCACCCAGATCCAGGAGCGGCGGGCGGTATCGAACTTGAACTCCGCCAGGCAGTTCAGGCAGACGATTCGCACGGGCACCCCCTCAGAGCACGGTGTAGGTCAGCCACAGCAGCGTGGCCAGGAAAAAGGCCCCGCCGACCCCGGACGCCACCCGCAACCAGTGCCAGGAGCGGGATCCGGCGTACACGTACTGCTGCCAGGCCAGGCCGGCCCGTCGGTTGTTCATCGCAGTTCCTCACAGGTGGTGGGCGATCGACACGATCACCCAGGCGAGCAGCACGAAAACCAGCCAGCCCAGCACGATTCCGGCACCGGCCGCGCCGAGCAGCACGCCGCCGATGTAGCGGGGATCGTCGCGGGTCAGTCCCTCCAGCACGCGCCGGCGGTATTCCAGGGCCGGGCGGACGAAGATGCCCCACAGCCCGGTCTCGGGCAGATCGACGCCGTGCCGTTCCGCCGGCGGCCGCACCGGCGGGCCCGGGGTCAGGACGCTGGTCTGCGCCCGCACCGGCACGGTGACCGGTTCCGGCCTGGGGCCCTCGACGGTTCGGGTCAGATTGCGGGTCTCGGAGTGGACCGCGTCGCGGAAGTAGTGCTGGAACTCGGCCGCGGATTGGAAACGCAGCGCCGGATCCGGCGAAAGCGCCTGATCCAGCACCGATTTCAGCCGGCCGGGCAGCGACGCCGGCGCGAACACCGCCTCCAGCACCTCGTGGCACACCACCGCGAACGAGTACACGTCACTGAGATGGGTGAACCTGCCGTGTTCGAGATACTCGGGCGCGGAATAGTTCTGCGTGCCCACCACCTGGTTGGTGCGGGTCAGCCGCAGCATGTTCTCCCGCATCTCGATGGCGATGCCGAAATCGGCCAGCTTCGCCGTGCCGTCGCGGCAGATCATGATGTTCTCGGGCTTGATGTCGCGGTGCACCACCTGCTTGGAATGCGCGTACACCAGCCCGCTGAGCGCGTCGGTGAGAATCCGGGCCAGCGCCGGCAGCGACCAGTTCTCCTGGTCCCGCATGAACTGCCGCAGATTCTCCCCGTGAATGAACTCCATCACCAGAAACGGTGAGCGGCACCCGTTCTCGGCGAACACCCCCGAGTCGTGCAGCATCACCACATTGGTGCAGTTCATCTGCGCCGCGATCCGCGCCTCCCGCTCGAACCGCTGCCAGGCCACCTGCTCGTCCTGCGCCCGCACCGCAACACTGCCCGCATCGAGCACCTTGACCGCAACCTGCCTGCGCAACTGCCGATCCCAGGCATCCCAGACCTCGGCCATCCCGCCCTTGCCGACCAGCTCCCGCAGCTCGTACCGGCCATTGATCAGCCTCACCGGCGTCCGACCTTCCCCGCGGAGCGGCCGCCTTCCCCGCGAACCACCCCGGACGACAACGAATCACCGCCCACTGTACGCGCGCCCACCCACCCCCCGCCCACCCATATTTCCAGCCGATTTGCACTCGAGGGGGTCCCCTGGTGTACCTTCTCCCAGTCGCCCGGGAAACCGCGCGGCAACCATCCGGGGCTATGGCGCAGCTGGTAGCGCACCACACTGGCAGTGTGGGGGTCAGGGGTTCGAGTCCCCTTAGCTCCACCGAACAGTAGAGCCGCAGGTCAATAGCCTGCGGCTCTGTTGTTTTCGTGGCAGCGCACGAACCGTTCGAGGCGGTCATGGGCGTGCGTTCCACAGGGCACTGACCGGCAGGGCGCGGAATTTCGGTCCGAAGGGGAGAGTTTCGGTGCCGGTGTAGAGCACGTATCCGGCGAGGAGGTCGTCGCCCAGGCGTTCGGCGAGGTGGCGGAGGCCGCGGAAGTCCTCGCCCTTGACGGTGGCGGCGGCTTTCACCTCGATGGCGATCACCTCGCGTCGGTTGTTCTCGAGGATGATGTCGACCTCGACGTTGTCGCGGGTGCGGTAGTGGAACATGCGGGCCTCCTGGTCGGACCAGGTGAGCTGCCGAGCGAGTTCGGCGGCTACGAAGCCCTCCAGAAGTGACCCGAGCGGGCCGTTCACGGCCCGCAGCGCGCGCGGGTCGGCACCGCACAAATATGTGGCGATTCCGGAATCGACCATGAACACCTTGGGGGTTGCGACGGCCCGCGTGGTCAGGTTTCGGGACCAAGCGGGGATTCGCTTGATCAGGAAAACCTCTTCCAGGAGGCGGAGGTAACGGGCGACGGTGTCTTTGGGCAGGCCGAGTTCATTGCCGAGGGCCCCGGGCACCAGAAGTTGACCGGATCTGGCCGCGACGAGGTTGGTCAGGGTGAACATCTCTGCGGAACGTTCGATCTCGGACAGTTGCATGACGTCTCGGTTGATCAGATCGGCGACATAGGAGGAGAAGAATCGGGAACGCCGTTTGCCCTCTCGTGCAACGGCTTCGGGGAAGCCACCGCGTGCGATCCGTTCGATGTAGTCATCGCGATTCTCGGTCCCATCGTGCCGTAGCTGGGGTCCGCGTTCGAAAGCGCAATCGATGAATCTGTCGGGCGTGCCGTCGATTTCGCCTTGGGAGAGCGGCCAGAGTCCGATCGTCTCCATGCGTCCTGGGAGCGCGTCTGGAACGCTCCGAAGTGCCATGACGTGAGCCGAACCGGTCAGCAGGAACCGGCCGGGTCGTCCATCGGCGTCGACGGTCTCCTTGATCGCCAACAACAGTTCCGGTACTCGCTGTACCTCGTCGATGATCAAGAGGGAATCGTCGAGGACGAACTGCGTGGGGTCGTAGCCGGCTGCCTGCCGAGTCTCCGGCTTGTCGAGGCTGCGCCAGGTCGCGCCGATCTCCCTGCCTATCCGGGAGACCAGCGTGCTCTTTCCGCATTGGCGAGCGCCGTTGACCAGGACGACACGAGTATCTGCAAGGGCTTCATGCACTGCCGAGTGGGCATGGCGGGGAAGGATCCGACCAATCGGAGATGACGAGAAGGACGAGGTCACCGCAGTAGTATCACATACGCTATGCGCGATTTGCCGCACATTACGTGCGCGATCTGCCGGAACTGTTGTGCGCGATCTGCCGCTAAGTCCGTGCGCTTCTTGCCGATGCTGGAGCCGCTGCTTCGCTGGAGCGTTGTCATTGAGTCGGCGGTTTGGTCCGCAGGTGATTCGTTGCGATCGGGCATGGGGAGCGGTCGCGATCATCGGGCACCGCCAACCGGGCCCGGCCGGGCACCTACCGCTCTAATCATGATGTCGGGCCCGTCGACCAGCACGACCCGGTTCGCATGCTGGTCCGTCAGGTCCACAGAGTAAAAGAGCCGCAGGTCGTTGACCTGTGGCTCCTTTGTCTTTCCGGCAATGCACGAACCCGAGAAGTGCCCTACGTAGTACCCTACGTTTATGAAGGCCAAAACGAGCGTGTACCTGGATCCCGAGCAGGCTGCCCGTCTCAAGGAGGCGGCCGAAGCGGCGGGGCGATCGGAAGCTGATTTGATCCGCGAGGGGATCGAGCTGGTGCTGTTGCGGTCGCACCGGGTCGTCCGGACCCGTCCGTGGCCGTCGTTCGATTCCGGCGATCCTGGGTTCGCCGCCAATAGTGAGGAATTGCTCGGCGAGGCATACGGCGAGTGAGCTTCTTCATTGCCGACACCTCGGCCATCATCGCCGCTTACGACCGCGCCGCGGAACTGCACGAACAAGCCCGGGAATTCCTCGCCACCTCGGTCGCGGTCGTCTCGCCGCTGGTGCTGGACGAGATCGATCATCTGCTCATCGCACGGTTCGGAAAAGACCGCCGCATAGCCGATCTCGTCCTCGATGATCTGCTCACCTCGGCCGAGGAGGGCGCGGTGCTCGTGCCGCAGGTCGACCGCGACGATTTCCGAGTTGCCCAGAAGATCATCGAGCAGTATCGCGGCCTCCGGCTCGACCTGGCTGATGCGGTCACTGTCGTGCTTGCCGAGCGCTACCTCACCAACGACATACTGACGTTGGATGAGAAGGACTTTCGCGCCGTGCGACCCCTGACACCCGCTCATCCGTCATTCCGGCTTTTGCTCCAGGGCGACTGAACCGCAGACAACCGTGGCCGGGTACCGATCGCCCGAATCATGATGTCCGGCCCGTCGACCAGCACCGCCCGGTTCGTATGCTGGTCCGTCAGGTCCACTCGCAAGGATCCGCAGGTCAGAGGACCTGCGGATGTTCTTCTTTCTGCTTCCGGTCAAAGCCCCAGTGCCGGATCCTGGTTGGCCAAGATGGCTGAGGCGGTCTCGCCCTGAGTTCGATGCTGGCGTGGCAGCGCGCGCCACGCGGAGTGTTCGGGTACGAGATGAGTGGCCAGGTTAGAGATCCGGCGTCGGTCAGAGCCGGCGAAGTCGGCACGTTCCGCGAACGGATCCTCGACGCATGCCAGCAGCGCGGCGGCGTCGTGAAGGTGCCGGTCCCGATCTCGGGAATCCGTCGGGTAAGCCGCTGCCTCGAGAATCACGGCCCCGAATGGGCGCGGCGCGGAGATATCGGCGACCAGCCCTGCGCTTATCTCGATGCGTGCGTTGATGGTTCGACGCAGAGCTTGGGTACCACCTTCGATGCGAACCATTTCGCGGCCGCGGAGTCGTTCGACAACCCTAGGTGCCGGATGGTCGGAAATTAGGACGTCGACGTGGTCCTCTGGTGGCGAACCCGCGACGAGATCGACGGTTGTCGTTTGCTCATCCGGTATTTCCAGGTCGCTGTACCTCACTGAAGTCGGCACGCTGGAACGGTCCGGTGAGCTGCGCGACCAGCGATGGATCGGTGTGGATCTCGGCAGTGTGCTTCCACGCGATCAGGTTCCGCATGAACGGCAGGTAATAGCCGGTGTCCACACCGGCGAGCAGATCGTCGAGCAATTCAGTCACAGCTTCGCTGCGGTGCTCCGGCGGTAGCCAAACCAGCCAGGGCAGTTCGACAGCCAGCACCTCTTCCGCCATTACCCGGTTCGCCTTCGCTACCAAAGCGAGCGACCTGGCCGCGATGCGCAGCGCGCCATCCATCGCCCGATACCGTTCGTCGCGCATCAGCACGACGTTCTCCGCGTCCCGCCGCTCGAGCAGTACGTCGGCATCCTCCAGGAGCGGGAACACCGATGTCTGTTTCCTGATCAGCTCGCTGAAGGGTAGTGACCTCATGCATCCATGGTAGCTGGCACTGCTGAATTAGTTCAGCTCTTCGGGTGAAGACTCGTCACCTGGCCGCGTAACGCTCCTCAGCGAAGGGATCCCAACGCCGTTGCGGTCGAGCGATCCGCGAAACCCGTGGCGATGAGGTGGCGAGGAGCAGGTCAAGGCCATGGTTTTCGTTGCGCGGGCCGCGTAACTGGACGTTAACCAAATTTCTTGCCGCGTAATGCGGCCCGAACGCACACTGCGGTGATGCAGTTCAGAACACATCCACCCCGCCGGGCCGGGCAGGACGATTTCCGCGATGGGCGGGCGAGGTTTCGCGACCAGTTGCGGGAGGTGCTGCCCTCGGCATCGCATCTGCTGGCCCGCCGCCTCCACGATGCCCTCCGCTCGGCGCTGCGCGCCGGGGCCTTCGGCGACGGCAGGTTGCCCGCCGAACCGGAGCTCATGGCCGAATTCCATGCGTCGCGCGATGTCGTACGGGAGGCGTTGGATCTCTTGCGGCGGGCCGGGCTGATCGAGCGTCGCCGGGGGATGGGGACGGTGCCGATCCGATCGGAATACGTTGTGCGTGGTGCACTTCCGCCTGTGGGACGTTCCCTCGAGGAGCATCTGGCGGTGGGGCGGATCGCGCCGCGACTGCTGCACTGGGCATGGATTCCGGCCCCGGAGGTGATCAGCGATCGACTCTCCGGGGTGAACCCCGGCGATGACTGCCTGTGCGTCGAGTACGTGCTGCTGGTGGATGATCGTCCGCTGGCGATCTTCACCAACTATCTGCGCTCACCCGAGGCGGCGCGGATCGACCAGGTTGCCTTCGTCGATGACTTCTATTCGCTGCTGCATCATGGCGGCGTTGCCATCGACACCTTCGATATCGGCATGCAGGCCGCGTGCGCCGACGACTACGCGGCCGCGCTGCTGCATGTGATGCCGGGGGAGCCGGTGATGTTGCTGGAGCAGTCGATTCGCAATCGTGACGGCGAGATCGTCGACTATGCGCTCGGAACCTGTTGCAGCGAACTCCAATTGCGTATCGACCGGGTGATGCGCATCGATCTGACCGGGACGCTGACCGGCGGACGTTTCGAGGAGCAGCAATGAGCACCGACGTACCGGCCGTGCACAGCCTCACCGATGCCGCCGCGGCCTTGCGGAACCGTGAGGTCAGCGCCGTGGAATTGGTCGAGCGGGCCATCGCCTGCGCCGACCGCCACGACAGCGAGGTCGGGGTGTTCCTGAGCCGATTCGACGACCGGGCACGAGAACAAGCCGAACGCGTCGACGCCAAGTTCGCGGCAGGTGAGCCGTTGTCGCCGTTGGACGGAATCCCGTTGGGAATCAAGGATATTCTGGCGCATCCGCATGGGCCGACCACCGCCCAGAGTCTCGTCCTCGATCCCTCGTGGGCGGACACCGTCGGGTACAGCGTCGCCGTCCACCGTCTGGAGGCCGCCGGCGGCATCGTGATGGGCAAGACCACGACCATGGAGTTCGCGATCGGAATTCCGGACCCGGACAAGCCTTTTCCGGTTCCGCGCACCCCGTGGGATCCGCAGTGCTGGGCGGGCGGCTCGAGCTCGGGTTCGGGCAGCGGTGTCGCTGCGGGCATGTTCCTGGGTGCGGTGGGTACCGACACCGCGGGCAGTATTCGAATTCCCGCCGCGTTCAATGGAATCACCGGCCTGAAGCCGACATTCGGCCGTGTCCCGAAATCCGGTGTCGTGCCGCTCGGACACACCCTGGACCATGTCGGTCCGATGGCTCGCAGCGCCGCCGACTGTGCCCTGCTGCTTTCCGTCCTGGCGGGTCACGACCTCTCCGACCCGTACAGCGCCCGGGCACCGATCCCGGACTATCCGGCGGCTCTCACCGGCGATCTACACGGGATCACGATCGGAGTGGACAATCTCGACCGCTACGCCACGGCGGGTATCGATGGCGAGCAGCCGGCGCGGTTCACGGCCGCCCTCGATGCGCTCCGCGCGACGGGCGCGACCGTCGTCCCGGTCGAAGTCCCGATGTATCCCGAGGTGGTCGCTATCGATATCGTGGTCATGCTGGCCGAGGCCCACGCCTACCACCGCTGCGACCTGCTGGAGCGGTGGACTGACTACGGCCGTGGCACACGCATCATTCTCGCCGCCGGAGCGGCCGTCACAGGCGCGGATTACGTTCAGGCCCAACGCGTCCGGCGGATAGCCCGGAACCGGGTGGCCGAGCTGCTGGATCGAGTGGACCTGATCGTCACTCCCACCGGCCACCTCGGGGCCCCGCGCGTGGATACCATCGACCAGCTCGAGCCGCTGAACGTTCTCGCCTCCTTGCACACTCCGTACTGGAACCCGCTCGGCTACCCGACCCTCGCCGTCCCGATCGGCCTGTCCAGCACGCACACCCCGCTCTCGATGTCCATTACAGGTAAGGATTTTGGCGAATCCCTCGTCCTCCGCGCCGGCGACGCCTACCAACGCCACACCTCCCATCATCTCGCCGTTCCTACCGCCGACAGCAAAGGCCAACAATGACCACATGGTCCGAAGACCCGAAGGAGAATGAGGCAGTCGAGACCCTCCAGCGCCTGGTCTCCGACCTTGCGGACACTCTCCACAAGATCCCCGACGCCCGATCCGCCGACCCGGTGTACGGCTTCATGATCGAATACCCCTCGGCGTAGCGCGTCGTCCGATCTCGCCGAGCTGTACGAAGCATCACGCCGGCGGATCAGCGGGTGTGGGCGGGCCAGGCATACTGCTCGGCGAGGCGGTCCACCTTGGAATCGACGGGTGTTCCTGGGCCGCAACAGATTCCGTTTACATGACCACTGCGGTCGGGGTATCCCCGACCGCAGTGGTCATGGCGTGCCGGGTGCGGCGATCAGCCGAAGGAGCCGGTGCTGGGCTTGGGGGTCGGGGTGGGGGTGGGGGTCGGGGTGTCGGCCACGGTTACTGCCTGGGTGGTGGTGGAACCGGCTACGCCGGTGCGGCCGGAAAAGGTGGCTGCGATGTTGTAGGTGCCCGCGGCACCCGGGGTCCAGACGATCGAGGCGGTGCCGTTCGCGGCGACGGGGATGTCACCGAGAACCTGGTCGCCCGCCTTGAACTGGATGGTGCCGCCCGCTGCCGCCGGGGAGACGGTCGCCTGCAGGGTGACGGCATTGTTGACCTGGGCGCCGCTCACCGGGGCGAGCGTGGTGGTCGATACGGCGTCGCTGGACACGGTGATGGCCGGGCCCTTGTCGGTGTAGTTGCCGGAGCCGAGGGAGCCGTTGTAGCTCATGGAGGTCGGCAGCGGGGTGTCCCGGGCGCAGTTGACCCCCACGGTGTACTGCACCTCGAAGGTCTGGGACTTCGGTGAGATGTTCGGGTACACGGGGTATTTGACGATACTGAAGGAGGCGCTGACCGAGTCCGGGGCCGAGGTGTCGAGCGTGACCTGGTCGCCGCCCATCCTGCCCGAGCCCGCGACCGGAGTCAGGCAGGCGGGGTGCGCGTCCTTGACGGAGTAGATGTACTCGACCGGGATGCCGGTCCGCTCGAACATCGTCGTGACGGTGATGGTTTCGCCGGCGATCGGGTTGGTGTCCGAGACCGTCCGGGTGAACTTGCTGTTCCCGTCGGTCCAGGTGACCGTTCCCGATGCGGCCGAGGCCGCGCCGGGGATCGCGGCGACCGCGAAACCGGCCGCCACCGCGAACGCGGCCATCGAACCGGCCGCCCGCCGCGTACTGCTGTCCATCATTGTTTCTCCCACAGACATCGGGTGTCCCTCGACACGGTCGTCGAGGGGTTGCCGCACCCGAGTTGGGCAGCATTAGATCACGGTGAAATGGTCAATGGACCAGTTTCTGAAATGATCGTGATTCAGTTTTGGTGAGTGCCGCGGCGGACCAGGTCGTCATGGACCGGTGGGCGCGGCCGCACCGTCAGCCCGCGTCTGCGGGCGAACGCACTGTAGACGTTGGGACACAGGATCTTCACGCCATTGCTGGAACGCTTGCCCCGCGCGGGTGCAGACCCGGCCGCCGCGAGGCGCCGGCGCGTATCTCGACCGTGGTTGTGCCAAACCACTATCGACCCGGCATATTCCCGAGACGAATTGCAGCTATCCAGGAGTAAGTAACCGCGTTCACTCATTTCGAGTACTGGTCCCGGGGAAGTGCTGATGCGCACTCGATTTCGCTGTCTCGTCGCGGCCGGGCTGGTCATGGCCGCCACCCTGCTCCTGGTGCCCGGGGCCGCCCGCACCGCACCGGAAAGACACATCGGCGTGCTCGGCGACGATTTTCTCTGGGGTGTGGCGGCCTCCGGATTCCAATCCGAAGGCCAGTCACCCGACAGCAATTGGACTCGTTACATCGAAGACAATCCGGGCTGGGACCGCCTCGGCGATTCCGTCGATTTCCATTCCCGGTTCCGGTCGGATATCGCCTTGGCCGAGAACCTCGGCGTCAAGGTGTTTCGGATCGGCGTGGAATGGGCACGGCTGGAACCCCAACCGGGAGTATGGGATCCGGCCGCCTTCGCCTTCTACGACGACGTGATCGACGCCATCGTGGCAGCCGGTATGCGCCCCATGCTGACGCTGGACCACTGGGTGTATCCGGGCTGGGAGGCGAACCGGGGCGGCTGGCGCAATCCCGGTATGGTGGCGGACTGGCTCACCAATATGCGGAAGGTCGTCGACCGCTACGCGACTCGCAACCCGATCTGGGTGAGATCAACGAGCCGGTCGCCTACATCATGCACGAGGTACGTCAGAACCGGACCGACGCCGGCCAGATGCTGAACGAGGTGGCGCAGGCGCACAACAGCATCTACGACTACATCCATCAGGCGCAGCCGAATGCATTGGTGACCAGCAATGTCGGCTACGTTGCCGGGGCGGAGTCACAGGTCAACGGACCTCTGCTGGAACGCATCGGCGACAAACTCGATTTCATCGGCATCGACTACTACTTCGGCTACCAACCACCGGACCTCGCCGCCGCGAACACGCCCGGCGGTTCGGCGCCCGCCCCGGTGGGAATGTGGGATCTTCCGGTCCGGCCCGAGGGCATCTACTTTGCGCTGCAACACTATTCGCAACAGTTTCCCGGCAAGCCATTATGGATCGTGGAGAACGGCATGCCCACCGAGAACGGGCAACCCCGCGCAGACGGTTACACCCGTTCCGAACACCTGCGAGACACCGTCTACTGGCTGCAGCGCGCGAAGACCGACGGCATGAACCTCATCGGCTACAACTACTGGAGCCTGACCGATAACTACGAATGGGGCTCCTACACACCACGATTCGGCCTCTACACCGTGAACGTACGCACCGACCCGGCCCGGAACCGCGTACCCACCGACGCGGTCGGCACCTATCACGACATCATCGCCCACAACGGCGTGGCCGCCGAGTACCTACCGGTCCGCGCCCCCGCCGACTGCGAGCTGGTCGATCCTCCCGCCAGCTGCAACACACCGGTCACAGCACCCTGAGCACCACATGGACGTGCTCGAGCATCTCTGGTCGGCGGGCCGATCGCTCGGGCTGGAAGACATCTTTGTGCTCGACCGACCCCAGTCGTTCGACGGATTCCGTTGACGCGGCCGGTTCTTAGCGTTGGGCGGGTTCACCGTTCTCGAGGGAAGGCAATGAGATGAACGCCCAAGCGATACCGGACCGGGAGCTCACCGAGCGGCCGGACGGATATCAGGGACCGAACCTGTCACCGGTGGGGCTCGAACATCGGGCACAGTGGTTCGCGGATGGGGTTGTCGCGCTGATGGCGACGCTGCCGCCGAAGGATAACAACGGGGTTATCGTGGGCAGCGCTGCGGCGCTCGTGGTGGATGCGGGAATTACGCCGGCCATTTCGGCGCGGATTCAGGCGCAGGCGGCCACATTGACCGATCGGCCGGTGCGATACCTGGTGAATACGACCTATCACGGCGATCACACGTTCGGCAATGCCGCGTTCCCGGATGAGGTGGTGGTGATCTCGTCGCGGCTGAACAAGGAGAACATGTTCGATCTGGACAACGAGAAGCGGCAGCGGACCGGGAACATGTACGGCGCGGAGGCGGAGTTCGACGCGGTGACCCGCTGGCGCACACCGGATGTGGTGTTCGACGACTTCGCCGAGATCGATCTGGGCGGGCGCGTCGTGCAGCTGTGGCAGTTCGGGCCGGGCAACGGTCCGGGCGACACCGTGGTGTACGTCCCGGATACCCGCACCGCATGGACCGGTAACTACGTTTGCCATGCGGGCATCGCGCCGATGCTGCTGCAGGGCGGGCCCGAGCCCTATCTCGCCTCCTTGCGGAAGATGCGGGAAACACTGCCGGACATGGCGATCGTGGTGCCGGGGCACGGGCCGATGGGCAATGCGCTCGAGGCGGTCGACTGGTTGATCGGATACCTGGAGCAGCTCCGGGACGAGGTCGCCGTGGCGGTTGCCGAGGGAAAGACCCTGGAACAGGTTCAGTCGCAGGTCACCGATCCGTGGGCGGAGACGCTGGCGCCGAGTCTGATTGCCGCGCTGCATGATTACGCGGTTCCGGCCGAGATCGCCACCCAGGGCCTGCTCATGCTGTGCCGGAATCTGCACCGGCTCAATGTGCTGGCGACCTACCGGAGCCAGTCTCGCTCAGCGTGATTCGTGGAGGAGGGCGGCCAGTTCGGCCCGCGTCGCCACACCGAGTTTCGGAAATGCCTTGTACAGGTGGTAGCCGACGGTGCGGGGGCTGAGGAAGAGCTGGCCGCCGATATCGCGATTGGACAGTCCCTCGGCGGCCAGGCGCACGACCTGAAGTTCCTGGGGCGTCAATAGATCCAGGACCGAAGCGGTGGGCGGCCGCCGGCCGGTGTCGCCGGTGGCGCGGAGTTCGGCGCGGGCGCGCTCGGCCCAAGGGTGGGCGCCGAGCCGGTCGAAGGTCTCCGCGGCGGCGCGCAACCGGGTGCGGGCTTCCGCCTTGCGCTGGTATCGGCGCAGCCATGCGCCGTAGAGCAGGGCGGTCCGAGCCCGTTCGAAGGGGCGACCGCCCTTCTCGTGCAGGCGCTCGGCCGCCTCGTAGTGCCCCTCGGCCTCGTCGGCGGGGCCGGTCAGGGCCAGGCAGCGCTCGTATACCGCACGTGTACAGAGGGATCCACTGGCGGCCGACCAGCGGCGGAGTTTGTCGAGGGATTCGGCGAGGTGGTCGGTCCGCCCGGTGCGTACCGCGGCTTCCACCCGCAGGGGTATGAAGGACACGGCCATGTAGTGGCCGGACATCGGTCCGCGGGCGGCGGATTCGAGCCGGTCGGCTACCAGGTCGTAGCGGCCCGCACCCAGATCGAGCAGGGCGAGGGCGGTGATGGCCAGCACCGCGGTGGCGGTTTCCCCGCGGTCGAGGGCGGCCGTGAGGGTCGACTCGGCGAGCGCGCGGCAGCGAGTCTCGTCACCGGCCAGTGCGGCGGCCCAGGCGAGAGTGCAACGCAGGCCGTCCATCTGGTTGCGCTGCCCGATGGCGTCCGCGAGCGCGAGTCCCTCCTCGGCGTGCACGGTGGCGTCACGGTTGCGCCCGGTGGCGAATTCGGCCGACGCGAGATAGTAGAGCCGCATGGGCAGCGCGCCGAGCATCGACTGCTCGCGCGCCTCGGTCACGAGGGTTTCGAGCAGTTCACAGGCTTCGAGGTCGAATCCGGTCATGAGACCCATTGCGGCGCCGTTCATTCGCTCGTCCTGGGTGAGTTCCGCCGACCGCGTATGCACGAATTCCGCGCAGGCGCGCAATCTGGGTAGCGCGAATTCGTCGTCACCGCTGAGCATTCGGGCCATCCCGATCAGCCCCTCGGTCAGTGCATTGGGTCCGAAGCGACGGTCCAGCAGGGTGGCCGCGCGTTCGGTGAGTTCGGCATCGCCGACGAAGAAACCGTTACGCACCGCGTCGACCAGCATCGGGCCCGCCGCATCGTCCGGCGCCCCGGCGGCGGCGTCGACGAGGATGCGCGCCGCAGTGCGGCGGGAACCGAATTCGGCCTCGACCGCGGCCCGCAGCGCGGCCAGCCGCGGGGCATCGGCTTCGCCGATCGGTCCTCGCCCGGCCCGGCGTAGCAGGGCGCCGGTTCGGTGCAGATCACCGGCGACCGCAGCCGCCTTGGCGGCGCAGATCAGGCGCCGGGTGCCGGTCCCCGCGACGACGGTCAGCTCGGCCGCGCGTTCCATCGCCGCGGACGCGGCGGCATGGTCCGCGCGCTCGTATGCGCGGCCGGCCGCGGCCTCCAGGTCGTCGGCGAGCGTGTCGTCCGGACCCGTCGCCGCCGCCGCACGATGCCAGACTGCGCGGTCGGCAGCCTCGGTACTACCGCTGCGGTGCAGCGTTTCGGCGAGTGCGTGGTGTGCGGCCAGCCGGAGGTGCAGCGGGGCATCGCGCAGGATGGCTGCGCGCACCAGCGGATGCCGGAAGCTGACCTGGTCGCCCCGGCGCACCAGCAGTCCCGAGCGTTCGGCCGCCGCCAGATCCGCGGGGCTCGCGCCGAACGTGGCGGCGGTGTCCAGCACTACCGAGAGTTCCCCGGTCTGCTCGGCCGCCGCGATCAGCAGCAGGGTGGCCGCGGCTTCGTCGAGGCGGGCGGCGCGGGCACCGAAGGCGGTCTGTACCCGGGTGGACAGCGGGAGCATGGCGAGGTCGTAGGGCACGGCCGGGGCGGCTCCGGTCCGCTGGTCGGCGCTCAGCGCGGACGGCAGTTCGACCAGGGCCAGCGGGTTTCCCTCGGATTCGGCGAGCATGCGGGTGCGTACCTGCGGTGCGAGTTCGGGGTACCGTTCGTCCAGCAGGGCCGCGGCGGCCGCGCGGTCGAGTCCGCGCAGTTCATGCGCGCTGAGCCCGGCCACGGGGTGGGTGCCGCCGCGCACGGCGAACAGCAGCAGCACGCCCTCGTGATGCAGTCGGCGGGCCGCGAAAGTCAATGCCTCCGCAGAGGATCGGTCCAGCCATTGGGCGTCGTCGACGAGGCACAGTACCGGCCCGTCCTCGGCCAGTTCGGCCAGCATCGACAGCACGGCCAGACCGATCAGGAAACGATCACCGGTCTCCGCGGCGGCCAGGCCGAAGGCGCCGCGCAAGGCGGCGGCCTGCGGTTCGGGCAGGGCGTGGAGCCGATCGAGTGCCGGTCGGAGCAGCAGATGCAGTCCGGCGAACGGCAATTCCGCCTCGAGTTCGATACCGGAGACCCGGATGACGCGCAGTCCGTCGGCGCGCGCCGCGGCGTAGTCGAGCAATGCCGTCTTGCCGATGCCCGCGGGTCCGGTCAGCACCAGCGCTCCGCTGCGGCCCGCGACCGCATCCGCCAGCAGTCGATCGATCAGCGCCAGCTCTTCGGCACGCCCGTACAGCACTCGACGGACCCTACCTAAGGGACATGACAGATCACGGACCGGTCGATTGACTGAATTCTTCTGCAGCGCACCGCCATAGCGTTTCTACCAGTCGATACCCACCGAAATCAGGAGCTGGTATGCATCCGAATTACTCGCTGAGCGAACGTGATCGACGCTGGGCGCTGGCCCGCGAGCTGATGGACGACCAGGGCGTCGACGCCTTGGTGATCTACGGCGAGCACGAGACCGGCGGCCCCGCACCGTTCGCGCCCGACGTCTACTTCACCAATGAGCGTCCCGGCGCGATCGTGGTCTTTCCCCGTGACGCCGACCCCATCTCGCTGGTGTGGTCGCCCATGCACATCGCCGACCACATCGAGGCCCGCCGCCGCGGCGAGGCATGCTGGACCGAACCGCAGAACATGCGGGTGGCCAAGCATGCCCAGGGCGTCGTCGATGTGTTGAAGGAGCACGGGCTGGAGCGGTCGGCGGTCGGGGTGATCGGCCTGGAGCCGTATCCGCCGTTCCACTTCAACCCGATCATGCCGTACGGGCTGTGGACGGCGGTCCTGCAGCAGTTGCCGCAGGTGAATGTCAAGCCGATGTGGTTTCCGTTCCTGCTGCGCACCCTGACCCAGTCGGCGGAAGAGCTTGCGGTGCTGCGGCGTTCGGCCGAGACCGGCGAGGCGATGGCGCAGGCCATGCTGGACGTCGCCGCGCCCGGCGTGAGCGAGGCCGAGGTGTACGCGGCCGGCATGTCCACGTCGTTCCGGCTGGGCACGGTCGCGCCCGGCATGCTCATCCAGTCCGGTCCCGGCTTCGCCTGCTGGGGACCGCCGGTCTGGTCCTACCGCCCGCAGGAGCCGCGGACCATCGAGGACGGCGACGTCATCCTCGCGGAAGTGTTCTGCCAGTACGGCATGCGCGAATCCCAGCATCAGGTGGCCATCGCCGTGGGTGAGGTGCATCCGGACATCGAGGTGGCGGCGAAGGTGGCGCGCGCCTCCTACGAAGCCGGCGTGGCCGCGCTGCGGCCGGGCAATACCTTCGGTCAGGTGGTCGACGCCATGAAGGCCCCCCTCGACGCGGCCGGCGGCTGGAACGTGCATCCACTGGTGCACGGGATGAATCCCTATGGCACCGTCTGCGGCTTCGGCAGCGGGATGCGCGAACTGCCGGAGGCCGCCGAGTACGGACTACTGGCCGAGGTGCCGACCATCGGCAGCGATCTGCCATTGGCCGAAGGCATGGTGTTCGCCTTCGAACCCAACTGCGTCATCGGCGGGAGGCTCGCGAACATCGGCGGTACCGTCGTAGTCGGGGCAGACGGTGCGGTGGAACTGAATTCGCTCACCACCGATCTACTGCGCGCACAACCCTGAATCGACGGCGCGAAAATGTATCGGACACTTGCCTTTCTGGCGATTCTGTCGGCTGCCATGCTGGTCGGCCTGATGACCACGCTGTTGACCGTCATGCGCGGCATGTGGAATCAGCAGAGCGACGCCGGCGCAGCACGCGGCTTCCAGGACTTCCTCCAACACGCGGCCACCAACCGCGTGCTGTCCACACTCACGATCATCCCCATCATCAGCGCCGTCTGGATGGCGTTCCTCCATGCACCGGACACCACCGCCAAGGTGTGTGCCCTGACCGGCGGCGGCGTCTTCCTGATCGGCTTCTTCGTGTGGACCGCCGTGTTCAACCTGCCGATCTACAAAGCCGTCGCAAAATGGGACCTGACCGAGGCCATACCGGACGATGTCCGCACCGAAATCGGCCGCTTCCACGCCTCCAACATCGGCCGCCTCACCGCAGCGCTCGCCACGAGTGTGCTGTTCTTCCTAGCGATCTGAGCACCTGATGATCCGGACGGGACCGAGGCCGCAGGTTGTGCGGCCTCGGCCCCGTTCTCGTTGTCGGGTTGGGGAATTCAGATGTGGTCGACCAGGCCTCTCGCACCCTCGGACAGGGCGCAGTGCGCACAGCAGAAGAACCTGCCGTCCGCCTCCACGCCGTGACCGATGATCTTGCAGTTGCAGTGCTCGCAGATGGGTGCCATTCGGTGGATCGCACATTCGAAGCAGTCGAAAACGTGCCGCACTCCCTGAGCTTCGACGACGATCGGCATCGCGTAATCGTTACCGCAAACCTCGCATGCGCTCATGGATCGCACGCTACTCCGTGGGACCGGTTCGGCGTCTGAAGTTCCGGTTAATAGGCCCTTGACCAGCAGGTTTGCGGTGCCGAGGTGGCTGCCTCGGCTACGCCGGCAGGCCGGCCCGGCGGCGGGCCACGGCGGCAACGGCGGCCCAGTCCTTGTCGCCGTCGCCGTGGGCGAGGGCGTCGAGGAAGGCGTCGCGCAGCACGCTGCCGAAGGGCAGCGGGACGTTCGCCGCGGCGCCGGCGGTCAGGGCCAGATTGACGTCCTTGAGGCCGAGTGGCAGCCGGAAGCCGGCCGGTTCGTAGCGGCGGTCGGCGACCATTTCGCCGTAGCCGGTGTAGATCGGACCGGGAAACAGTGTGCCGCTGAACATTTCGACCAGGTCGGTGGGCCGGACACCGTGGGACTCCGCCAGACTGCACGCCTCGGCCATGGACTCGATGGCGCAGGCGATCAGGAAGTTGGCGCTGATCTTCGCGGCGTTGGCCTGGCTGGGGCGGGTACCGAAAGGCCAGGTGCGCCGGCCCATCGCGGACAGCAACGGCGCTGCCTGCGCCAGCGCCGTGTCACCGCCGGCGGCGAGGATGTTCAGTTCGCCGGCGGCGGCCACCTGGGGCCTGCCGAGGACGGGCGCGGCGACGTATCCGATGCCGTGCTCGGCGTGCAGGGCTGCGGCCCGGTCGGCGAGCGCGATCGAGACCGTCGCCATGTTGACGTGCACGGCGGCCTTCGCCCCGGCCAGCAGCGCCGGGTCGAGCAGCAGCTGTTCGACGGCGTCGTCGTTGGCCAGCATGGAGACGACCGCCTCGGCGGCGAACACGTCAGCGATGCTCCCGGCCGCGTCGGCGCCCTGGGCGACCAGCGCGGCGACCGGCTCGGGGGAGCGGTTCCAGACCAGGAGCCGATGGCCGGCCCGCAGCAGGCTGGCGGCCATGCCCTGTCCCATTGCGCCGAGCCCGATGAAACCAACTGACATTCCGGTCATCACACACTCCTCGTTGTCGTCGTCGGCCGACCGGCTGGGCGGCGGCCGTCTCCAGGCCGAAGGCCAGGGTGCCGGGCCGGACGGACCGGGCCCGATTCATCGTCCTCCCCTGGTCCGGCATCGCCTCGTCCGACATCGCCGCTGTCTATCCCGCAGTGCGGTTTTCGCTGCTGAGCAGCCACGCCTGCTTCTCGAGTTGATTGATGACGGCATGGAGCAGGTCCGCGGTGGACGGATCTTCGGCATCGATGTCGTCGTGCACGGCGCGCAGCGTCGCCACCACATCGCGAATCTGTGTGGTGACCAGGTCGACGATGACGGCGGTGTGCTGCTCACCGGCCGGGAGTTCCGGCAGGAGGCTGGTCGCCGCGATCGTCTGGGGCCGGCCGTCCGGCACCGCGTCGAGGGCGCGCATCCGTTCGGCGATGGTGTCACCGGCTTCGCGTGCGGCATCGACGATTTCGTCGAGCTGCAGGTGCAGGTCACGGAAGTTGTGACCGACGACGTTCCAATGCGCCTGCTTGCCGTTGAGGTGGAGAGCGGTGAGCTCGACGAGGACCTGCTGCAGATTGCCCGCCAGTCGTGACGACGCGCGAAACGCGATTGCCGATTCCATGTGAGTGGTCATGATGGTGCTCCTGAATGTGTTGGGGTGGTGGACTATTCGGACCAGAGATCGGTGGTTCCGGCGATCAGGCTTTGCTGAGTGCGGACACCCTGCTCGATGCGGTCGCCGAGCTTCTTGTCGACATTGCGCCAATACTCGAAGGCGCGTCGCAGGACCGGTTCGGTGACACCGTGGAGGAGGTGGCCGACGATATTGCCGGCCAGCCGAGCCCGCGCGGCATCGTCGAGCACGTCGCGCACGAGGGCGCCTGCCTGTCCCCAGTCGTCGTCCTCGGGTCGCAGGGTGTAGGCGGTGCGCACCATCTCCCCGTCGGTGTGCCAGCCCGCCGGTTCGCCGTAGCGTTCCGGGTCGGCGCGGGGGCCGCCCTTGGAGTTCGGCGCGTACACCGGGTCGGAGACGGTGCGGTATCGCATCGCGCCGTCCTTGCTGTAGCTGTGCACGGGCGTGATGGGTGCGTTCACCGGCAACTGGTTGTAGTTGGTGCCGATCCGGGCGCGGTGGGCGTCCGAGTAGGCGAACATCCGGCCCAGCAGCATCCGGTCCGGGCTCGGACCGATGCCGGGCACCAGATTGCTGGGCGCGACGGCCACGGTCGAGAACCTGATCACCAGCTCGGTCGTCGTATCCGGTTGGAACACAGCGGCTTTGGTGTAGGCACTGACGTCGGCGGTGACCTCGAACCGGCCGAAGGCGCCGCCGCCCTTGGCGTGTGGCTGACGTTCGGGCACACGTTCGCGGTTGAACTGGGCCATCTGCTCGATCAGATAGTGATCGTGCAGCAGGATCGGTCCGTCCGGGCCGACGGTCAGCGAGTGCTCGTCGCTCTGTACCGGGATGCCGGCATCGGTCGTCGTCGCTCTGGGCGCCGGGTTGGTCATGGCTTGCCTTTCTGGTGGTGGAGGGAGCGGATCAGCGATCGTCGGGATCGAGTGCGAGGAAGACGGCGCCCGCGGGGGCGCCGGCGATCAGCTGAGCCGCGAGATACACCCACAGCGTCGGCCAGGCGAACATCCCCAGCACGGCCGCGCCGATCGTGACCGCCGGATTGAACGCTCCGCCGGAGATCGCGCCGACCGCGAATCCGCCTGCCACGACGGTGAATCCGATCGCCAGCCCGTAGAACGAGTTGTCCGGATGGCTCTTGCTCGTGGCGACGTTGAGCATCACGTAGCACAGCGCGAAGGTGAACAACAGCTCGACCACGAACGCGGCCGCGATGGTGTGATAGGTGGGGGCCGGATGCGGCGGGGCTGCGGGCTGCGCGGGATCCACGACGGCACGCGCTACCACCGCGGCCAGTAGCCCGGCAATCAGCTGCGCGATCCAGTACCGGACGGCGTCGCGCAGCGCGATCCGATGTCGCACCAGCACCGCCAGGGTGACCGCCGGGTTGTAATGCCCCCGGAGATGTGCCCACCGGCGTAGATCATCACCATCAGCACCGCGCCGATCGCCAGTGGTGCGAACGGGCCGACGCTGCGGACGGCCGTCCCGACCGTGAACACCAGGAAGAATGTCCCGATCAGCTCGACGGCGTACTTCGCCGCGGTCCGGCGGGCAGCGGCCGCCCGGTACGGTTCAGCTGCGCGGACAGTGGCGGCCTCTTCGAATGTGACCATGTCGCGACTCCTCGGTTTGCCTTCTGGGACTTCCAGAATCGCTGTCACGCGAGCCGGTGTCGTCGCTGCTGACATCCATCGGTGCTCCCCGCCAGCACCACAGTGGGTATGGCGGCTACCTGCAATCGGCCCGGTTATGCTCGACGTCTATCGGCCATCCATGTCCGGCGCAGCCAAGGAAGGCGAGAGTTCAGTGACGACTCCGTTGCGGGTGCTGCTGGCCGATGACGATGTACTGCTCCGGGAGGGGTTGGCGAGCCTGCTCACGCGTTCGGGCTTCGACGTCGTGGCGCAGGCCGCAGACGCCTCGCACTTGCTGGAGCTGGTCCGGGACATGCGGCCCGATCTGGTGGTGGTCGACATTCGAATGCCGCCGACCCACACCACCGAGGGGCTGGACGCGGCCCGCGCGATCCGCGACGAATTCCCGGAAACCGGCATCCTCGTGCTGTCGGCCCACTCCGATGTCGAGCATGCGATGGAGTTGCTGGCCAGCGGCCGGGGAATCGGCTACCTCCTCAAGAGCCGGGTCACCGATGTGGAGGATTTCATCGACACGCTCCAGCGAATCGCCAAGGGCGCGTCGGTCGTCGATCCGGCGCTGGTGACGGAGTTGGTGTCCGCCCGCCGGCGCAACGATCCGCTCGCAGCGCTCAGCGCACGCGAGCACGAGGTGCTGGCCCTGATGGCGCAGGGGCGTTCCAACGCCGGGATCGCCCGGCAGTTGTGGGTCACCGAAGGCACCGTCGAGAAGCACGTGCGCAGCATTCTGACCAAACTGAATCTCGCCGAGACCCACGACGATCATCGCCGGGTGCTGGCGGTGATCACCTTCCTCGAGTCGCGCTGACCCGATCCGCTCCTGCGCCCCGCAGCAGCGCCGCCGTGCTGCGCACACGCAGGGCAGGTGCAGCTGCCGGGAAGGCCGGGATTGCTGCTGGCAGGAATCGTCGATGGGCGCTGGCCGTGGCGACAAGCACCCTCCGGAGCGCGACAGTAGGCAGCAAGACCCCTACAGAGATTCGGAGAGCGACATGAAGACAACAATTTTGGGAAGAAGCGGACTGCACGTTTCTCGAATTGCCTTCGGCACGTGGCAACTCGGCGGTGATTGGGGGCGGTTCGACGAGGACGCCGCGATCACGGCGATCCGGCGCGCCCGTGATCTCGGCGTCAACTTCTTCGACACCGCGCAGGCCTACGGCTTCGGTGCGTCCGAACGGATCCTGGGCCGGGCGCTGCGCCCCGAACTCACCAGCGCCCGTGACGAACTCGTGATCGCCACGAAGGGCGGGCTGCGCAGGACCGGCACCGGCCTGGTCCGCGACGCGAGCCCCGACTGGTTGCGCAAGGGAGTGGACGCCAGCAGGGCCGCGCTCGGCGTCGACCACATCGACCTCTATCAGGTGCACTGGCCGGATGCGGCCGTGCCGGCCGCCGAGACCGCGGGCGCGCTGGCCGACCTCGTCGCCGCGGGCAAGATCCGCCATGTCGGGGTCTCGAACTACAGCCCGGCGCAGATCGCGGAATTCTCCGCCGTGCTGCCGGTGGAGACGGTACAACCGCCGTACCACCTGTTCCGGCGGGACATCGAGGACGACCTGCTGCCGTACTGCCGGGTGCAGAACGTCGGCGTGCTGGTGTACGGGCCGCTGGCACATGGCTTGCTGACCGGAACGCTGCATCGCGATACGACGTTCGCCGACGACGACTGGCGCAGCACGAGCCCCGACTTCACCGGCGACGTCTACCGGCAGAATCTGACAGCCCTGTGGGAGCTGGAGACCTTTGCCGCCGACCGCAACATCACGGTCGGTCAATTGGCAATCGCCTGGACGTTGGCCAATCCCGCCGTGCACGTCGCGATCGTCGGCGCCCGGCAGGCCGGCCATATCCAGGACAGCCTCCGAGCCGCGGACATCGTGCTCGACGATTCCGACCTGGACGAGATCGACAAGATCATGGCATGGGCCATGCCGATCGCCGGGCCGTCACCGGAGAGTGTGTGAGCTGGTGACCAGCACCGGGGCCGGCACGTTCACGCTCACTCGCGCTCTCGGTGCAAGGCCGTCGAGCAGCGCCACCGACGGGCGGCGGTGAGGAAGGTGTAGAGCCCGCCGGCGACAAGACTGCCCGATAGCCAGGAGAAGTCGGTATTGGCCAGGGCCTTGGCAAGCGGGCCTTGCATCGCGGGGACCAGGCCGTATTGCCAACTCCAACTGGCGAGCAAGCCGGCCACGACGCTTGCCAGGCCGGGGATGTTGAGCTTGCCGTAGGCCGAGGACGCGGCATCGCGGTACAGGTCGGGAATCGACGGGGTGCGGCGGTGGATCAGGAAATAATCGACGAGCAGGATGGACATCCAGGGGCTGATCCACATGAGTATGGAAACCATCCAATTGTCGAAGGCGTGGGCGAAGCTCGATGAGTTGATGAAGATGGCCAGAACGACAGCGGCGATCGCACCGGCGAAGAGGGTGATCTTCCAGCGGGCGATGCGGATGCCGATGGTCAGCGCGGCCAGCGAGCACGAGTAGAGGTTGAGGATGTTGGTGGCGACCGGGCCGTGCATGATCAGCAGGAGTACGGGGATCGCGAGGGCACCGAAAGTGCCGACGACCAAGGTGGACGGGTCGGCGCTGCCGCCGGCGCTCGCGAGACCGGCGCCGAGGGCGGCGAGCCAGACCGTCGGAATGTACATGCCGGAGGCCGAAGCCCAGAAGACGGTCCGGGCGGGCAGCTTCGGCCGGGCGAAGCGGCTGTAGTCGGCGGCGTAGGGGATCCAGGTCAAGCCCCAGCCGACGCCGATGGCGGTGACGAGCTGTGTGATGGCCGTGAGCTTTTCGGCGGGAGTGTCGGCCTTGGCGGGTGACCAGTCCAGGTGGGTTCGGGCGAGCGCCACCACCGTCATCACCACCATGACCGCGACTGTGAGCGGTACCGTGTACTTCTCGAAGGCGCGGATGGCGTAGAAGCCGTACAGCGCGAGGGCGAGCTGCACAGCCATGATGACCGCCGCCACAGCGATTTTCAGCCCCAGACCACCTCGGATGCCCATCTGTTCGAGTACGGCCAGGACCAGGTCGAGCACCACCCAGCTGTTCACGCCGACCCAGGCCATGGTCAGCAGACCCTGCACGATGGCCGGCAGCGCCGCGCCGCGGATACCGAAGGCCGAGCGCCCCAGCACCATCTGATTGACGGCAGTGCGGTGACCGATCACATTGAACAGGCCGAATATCGCGCAGCCGAACAGATTTCCGACCACGACGACGATCAGGGTCTCGAGCAGGCTGAGCCCGAGGGTGATGCCGAGCGCACCGAGCACCCAGTTGATGGGAGCGATATTCGCGCCGCACCAGATCCAGAACAGTTCCCAGGATGAGCAGTCGCGCTCCTGGTCCGGGATGGGCAGGATGCCGTGCTCGTCGAAGCGGACTCCGGGATCGGTGGGGGAGGTGATCTCGGCGGTGCCGGGAGGTTGCGGAGAGGACATAGCAGTGTTCCTTCGTAGTGAGGTATCTCATAACAGCACCGTCAATGCCACCGAAGGGATGGATGTTCATCCACCAATTACCGGCTCTCCGTGTACATTCCGCCAGGTGTTGACTATTGGCCGACTCGTCGCGGATCCCGCCCTGGGGCTGCGAGTCGTGACGACGGAACTGACCGAATCCTTGGGGACGGAGATCCACTGGCTGCACACGACGGAGCTCGCCGACCCGTCGCCCTATGTCCGGTCCGGCGAACTCGTGCTCACCAATGGCCTGTGGCTGTCACATGTTTCGGCGGACCGGTTCGTGGCGGCCGTCGCGCGGGCGGGTGCGGCCGGGTTGGTGTTCGGGCTCACGGCGCAGACCCCGTCGCTGCCCGAAGGGCTTGCCGCGCTGTGCCTTGCACACGGTTTGCCGCTCATCGAGCTGTGTGTCGGGGTGCCGTTCGCCGCGCTCACCCGAGCGGCCGCCCGGATCCAGAACGAGGTGCTGCAGGCGGAACTGACCGCCACTGTCCATCGTGGCGACGCCCTCGCCACCGCTCTCTCGCGCGGCAGCGGTGCGGCGGGCGTACTCGAAATCCTGCGCGGTGAAACGGAATTGCCGCTGCTCGTGGTAGACCGCAAAGGTCGCCGCCTGGCCAGTATCGGCTGTGAGCCGACCGATGAGCAGGTGCGGATGGCCGCGGCCGCGCTCAATCGCACCCCGCCGCCGATCGAGGTCGATCTGCTCGGGCCCGGACCGGCGGTGCTGTATCTCGTGGAGGGTGCGATGGGGGAGATCGACGCCGGGCTCTACTGCCTGGAACCGGCCGCGACTCTCACCGCCGCCGATCGGGACGCGCTGGCCCAGGCGGCGCGCTTCCTGAGCTTGGAGGTCACCAAACAGCAGGCCGTCCACGCCATCGAGGCGCGTTTCGCCACCGAGCTATTGGAGATGATCCTCTCCGGGCCGCGCAGCAGCGGTGAGGTGATTCGCCGCCTGCGCGCCTATGGCGTGCCACCGGACCGGCCGCTGGGAGTGCTCGTGTCCGCACCGGTTGCCGCCTCCGATGCCGATGCCCTGCCCGGCGATATCGCCCACACGGTCGGCGCGTTCTTCGCCACCCATGGCATACCGGTCTTCAGCGCGGCGGGCAGCCGGGATGTGGTGTCCATCTGCCTGTGGGAGCGCTCGGCGGACGAGTTGGCGCGCTTCGCCCGAGACCTGGCCGCGGAGGTCGGTAGACGGGTCTCCGCCGAACGGGTCGTGATCGGCGTCGGGGATATCGCCACGGCGGGTGGACTGCGGGAATCGCTGGTGCGCGCCCGCGAGGTCTGCCAGATCTTGCGAGCGCAGCATGGCCCGGACACCGCTGTCTTCGCCGATATCGCGACCTTCCGGATGCTGCTCGGCCTGCTCGACGACCAGGTGCGGCAACGATTCTCGGAGCAGGTGCTGGGCGTCATCCGTGACCACGACGCCCGCACCCACACCGACCTCGAGCACACCCTGCGCACCTTCCTCGCCCACGACGGCCAGTGGGCGGTCACGGCCGCTGCCCTGCACGTCCACGTCAACACCCTGCGCAATCGCATGGCCCGCATCACCGAGCTGACCGGACGCAATGTCAATCGCCTCGAGGACACCATCGACCTGTACCTGGCCCTGATGGCCGAACCGCTGGGCCCGGCCACCTACTGACCGGCCTCGATCCGGATGCCCTCCACTTCGCCGCGCACCCGCGTCGGTGTGAGCGGTGTGCTACGTCGGGTAGACGGCTTCGTCCACGTCGTAGGCGGGCAGGGGGCGGGTCGGGGTGTGGGTGTCCTCCCGTGCCCAGGCCGCCACGTCGCGGCAGCGGCCGAAGGTGACGTCTCCGCACTCCTGGGCGTAGGCGATCAGGTTGCGCAGGGCCAGCATTCGGCCCGGACGACCGGTCAGGAACGGATGCATGCACACGTTGAACAGGCAGCCGTAGTGACGCATGCCGTCGAGCTCGGCCCGCCACATCTGCTCGACCTTGACCGGGGACTCGATGACCGAGCCGATGCGCGGTGCGGGCAGGTACGCGTACTGCTCCCAGTCGTCCAACGACCAGTGCACGGGCAGTTCGACTACCGGGCCCTGTGGGGTGCCCACGTGGTACGGCCGGTCATCGCCCATCAGCGAGGAGTCGTAGGCCAGGCCGTATTCCGCTATCAGGGAAAGGGTTTCGCGACTGGCGCTCCACATCGCGGCGCGATGCCCGGCGATCTCGATGCCCTGGGACGTGAATACCTGCAGGGCGCGTTCGAAATCGGCGCGCTCGGCGCCGGCGGGCAGCGAGGTGGGCGGCCGGTGACTGTAGGAATGGTGCGCGACCTCGTGCCCGCGCTCGACGATCGACGCGGCCAGTCCCGGGCGTTGTTCGGCGACCCAGCCGGGTACGAAGAACGTTGCGGGAACACCCATCTCGTCGAGCAGGTCGAGAATGCGCGGCACCCCCACATCCGGTCCGTAGGCCTGGTGCGACATCACCATGGGGTGCTCGGCGTAGTGCCGGCCCTCGGCGAGGATCGGCGTCTCGGCGTCCACGTCGAAGGTCAGCGTCGCCACCGCGGCCCCGCCGCGGGTCCAGGTCCGAGCGCTCATTCGCCGGTGCGCTCGCGCCAGGCCGCGGCGCAGTCCAGGGTTGCCATGGGGTGCAGCATCTCATGATCGAACGAGGAGAGTTCGGCCCCGGTCTCGACCCGGCGCGGCAGGTCCGGATTGGCCAGTGCGCCCGTACCCAGCGACAGGACGTCGGCGTGCCCGCCGGTCAGCACATCGGCGGCCTGGGGCAGATTGTGCATGCCCCCATTGGCGATGACCGGGCGACCCGACACCTCCCGAGCCAGCTGGGTGACGGTCGTGCCGCTGGGGAGTTTCGCGGTCTCGAGGAAGTCCCGGCCCTCGCTGGCGATGTGCAGATACGTCGCCTCGGTCAGGGTTGCGAAGATGGCGCGCGCGTCGGCCTCACCCTCCGGCCAGCGATAGGTGAAGTCGTTGACCTTGGTCTGCGACAGCCGGACGCCGATCGGGAAGTCGCCGAGGGCGTCACGAATCGCCCGCAGCACCCGCGCGGTGAGCCGGATGCGATTCCGCACCGGCCCGCCGTATTCGTCGGTGCGCTGGTTGGTGTAGTCGGTCAGGAACTGATCGAGCAGATAGCCGTTGGCCCCATGGATCTCGACGCCGTCGAAACCAGCCGCACGGGCGTTCTCCGCCGCCGCGACGAAACCGGCCACGACATCGTCGATGTCGTGCGCGGTCATCTCCCGGGGCGCGTTCCACGCTCCACCGACCCCGCCGTAATCGACCATCATCTGCCCACGCGGCGCCACCGCGGATGGTCCGATGGTCGCGAAACCGTGCGCATTGCCCTGGGAAATGGCTCCGGCGTGCATCAGCTGCGCGACGATCGGAGTCCCGGCCGCGTGCACGGCGTCGACCACCGCGCGCCAGCCCGCGACGTGCTGCTCGGTGACCAGGCCGGGCTGGTTGAGGTAACCCTGGCTGTGGGCGGCGTCCGGATAGATGCCCTCGGTGATGATCAGGCCGAATCCGCCCAGCGCGTATTCGCGGTAATACGAGGTCATCTGCTCGGTGGGAGTGCCGTCAGGGGTGGCCGAGACCCGGGTCATCGGCGCCACGGCGAATCGGTTGCGTAGTTTCAGGGTGCCCAGCCCGAACGGCTCGAGTGCGGGGTGGGCGAGTTCGGTGGTGGTCATCGGTGGTTCTCCTCGCTGGTCGGGGGAAGGACGGTCAGGGCCAGTGGCGTGGGTCGAGCCCCATTGATGGGGTTGTGGTCTTGCGGACAGGCGGAAACCACCACCAGGCAGTCCATTTCGGCGCGGAAGGTGATGGCGTCCCCGGGCGCGGTAGCGGCCTCGAGCCAGGTCAGGCTCTCGTCCGCGGCTACCGGAATGCGCATGAACACATTGATCGGTTGCGGAATGAACGGCGGCGCACCGTATCCCAGCTCGGTCACGGTGTGGCGCAGATTGTCGGCGCAGTTGGCGTGTTCCGGATCCCCGTACGCCGCATAGCGTTCCGGATCGCAGGCGGCGATCAGCATGTCGTGCACACCCGGCGAGGTGTCCTCGGTATACGTGAGGATCGGTCGCCGCCGGTTGGTCACGAATGACTCGCCGAGCGCGGGAAACAGTCGCGCGGTGTGGGTGCGCGTGTGCGAGGCGCTGTGATGCTCGGTGAGATCGTGGGCGTTGTAGGCGAACACATCACCCACCTGGCCGCCATCGACGTCGGTGATCCGCAACCTCGCACCGGCGCTCAGGGTCACCGCTCGGGCTCGCCTCGCCGGCACGGTAATCGGCTCCGGATGGCTCAACACTGTCATGGAGGTCAGTCAACCGAACGACAGGGCGCGGTCGAAATGGATGATCACACAGCATCATTGGAATTCGGTGGATCTTCCTCCATATCGAAGCGGAAATACTGCTGGGTAGCGTCCTGTCCATGACCACCGCCATCGCCATGGGTCGGGCGCTCGCAGCGGGCGATACGACCTCGGCCCACCTGGCCGCAGTCGCCGTAGACCGGGCCCGGCAATCGGATTCGACCGCGGTACTCGTCACCGTCACCGCCGAGCGCGCCGGATACCAGGCCGGGGCTGCCGATCGTCGCCAACTGCGCGGCACCCGGCGCGGTCCGCTCGACGGAGTCCCGATCGCGTGGAAGGACGTCTTCGATATCCAGGGCACGGTCACGACCAGCGGTTCGGCCAGCCACCTGCACGACGAACCCGCCGCGGTGGACAGCCGCCTCGTCCGGCGCGCCCATGACAGCGGGCTGGTCACCATCGGCAAGACCAACCTCAGCGAGTTCGCCTTCTCCGGTCTCGGGATCAACCTGCACTTCGGCACCCCCGCCAATCCCGTCGACCCGGAGCTGGTCCCGGGCGGCTCCTCATCCGGATCTGCGGTGGCGGTCGCGCGCGGCATCGTCCCGCTGGCGGTCGGCACCGACACCTCGGGATCGGTACGGGTGCCCGCCGCCTACTGCGGAATCATCGGGTATCGCGCCAGCCCGGGACGCTACGGTGCGAACGACTTCGCGCCCCTGTCCAGCACACTCGACAGCACCGGCATCCTCGCCACCAGCGTGAACGACATCATCGCTCTCGACCGGATCTTCGCGCCCATGCGACGCGGCGAGCACACGCCGCTGCGGCGATTCGTCGTGCCCGGCGGCGAGTGGACACCAGACGTCACGCCCGGGATCGCCGCCGAATTCGAGGCCGCTCTTGCCGAAATCCGCCGCGCCGGAGCTGATATTCGCAGGCGCGACATGGCATCGCTGAGTGCTGCACAGGAATTGATGGACGGCGCCGGCACCATCGTGGGCGCGGAGGCATACCGGCTGCACGGTCACCGTCTCGGCTCCGGCCTGCCGATCGAGCCCGCCACTCGGCGCAGGCTCGAAAGCAACTCGCACACAGCGGATTCCATCGCCCCGGTGTACGCCAGGATGAGCGCCTTGCGCGCGGAATTCGCCGCTGAACTCGACGGCGCGGCACTGCTGTGCCCTACCGTGCGTCACCCGCCGCCGCGCCTGGCCGATCTCCGAGACCCGGCTGGCTACGACAGCGCGAATGCCGCCACTCTGCGCACCACGATGGTCCTCAGCTACCTGGGCACCTGCGGAATCACGCTACCTGTCCGGACTTCGGCAGGCGGGCCCGCGTGTGGGCTGCTGCTGTCGCTGCCGGCCGGGCGCGACGGCGACCTGCTGGCACACGCCGAGTGGGCGCGGCGCATCTTCGTGAATGCGCGGACGTCGTGACGGCCGTGCGTGCCGGCCCGGATCGCGTCGCGGGCCGCTGACCCGCCACTCCGATGTCCATCGCCGGACAGGTGTCGAACGGTGCGTAGGCTGCAGGGTGACGATCGAGATCCAATTCGAGGACCTTGTCCGAGCCCGTCGGCTCGACGTGAACGCTGGGTGATGATGTGGAAACGGTCTGAGGCGCACAGCTGGCCAACCTCGACGCCAGGTGCAGAATCCGCGCGCTACCAGTCCGATAGGCCGCTCTTCTCGATGCGTGCACATGTGCTGTCGTGGTCGATGCGCCCGACGACCCCGCCGCTGCCATTGGGCGTCGCGGTGGCCGCGTTCTTTATTGCGGCGGAGTCGGTTCTCGTCCTCTGGCTCGGGCGGATCGCTCCCGGCAATGCCTTCGGTGTCGTCTATCTGCTCGGTGTTCTGGTGGTGTCGACCGGGTGGGGACTCGGTCTGGCGGTGACGACATCGGTCGCCAGCGCCATCGCCTTCGGCTATTTCCAGCACCGGCCGGAGCAATCCAGCTCGACCGCAGCCCAGAACGGCGTCACCATCGCGGTCTTCCTCTGCGTGGCGCTACTGGCCAATACCCTTGCGGCAGTGGCCCGATCGTATGCCGCGGAGGCGAATCGCCGCCGCCGGGCGGCCGACCTCGTCGCCCAGCAGCAGGCCGCGTTGCGGCGGGTCGCCACCCTGGTCGCGCGCGGTGCGACATCGTCGGAGGTGTTCTCCGCGGTGGCGCACGAGTCGGCCAGGTGCCTGGGCGTGGTCAACGCGTCCCTGTTCCTCTACGCACCCGATGGCTCGGGCATGTTCGTCGCGGCACGCGACGAACCCGGACTGCCCAGGATGCCGGTCGGCGAGCGGTTCACGCTCGAGGGCGAGAACATCGCGGCCATGGTGCTGCGCACCGGCGGCACCGCCCGGATGGACAGCCACGACCAGGCGACCGGCTCCGCCGCGGCACGCATCCGGGAGCTGGGTCTGCGCTCGGGCGTCGGGGCGCCGATCGTCGTCGACGGCCACCTGTGGGGCGCGATCGTCGCCGGATCGTCGCGCCGCGAGCCCCTGCCGGCCGACACCGAGGAGCGCCTCGCCGAATTCGCGGACCTATTCGCGACCGCGATCGCGAATGCCGAGGCCCGGGCCGAACTCACCGCATCCCGCGCCCGCATCGTCGCGGCCGCCGACGAGGCCCGGCGCCGGATCGAACGTGATCTGCACGACGGCGCGCAACAACGCCTCGTCTCGCTGGGACTCGCGCTCCGCACCGCCGAGGCATCGGTGCCACCCGAACTGACCACGCTCGAAGCGCAACTTTCCGACGTCGTGCAGGGCCTGGTCGGCGTCTCGGACGAACTCCGCGAGATCTGCCGCGGGATCCATCCGGCGATCCTGTCGAAGGGCGGACTCGGCCCGGCGCTGAAGGCGCTCGCTCGCCGCTGCACCGTTCCGGTGAACCTCGACCTGAACCTCGACACGCCCATGCCCGAATCCACCGAAACCGCCGCCTATTACATCGCGGCAGAGGCGCTGACGAACACGGCCAAACACGCGCGGGCCACCGAAGCGACCGTGCACATCACCACCGCCGGCCAGCAGCTCCAGCTTTCGATCCGGGACGACGGAATCGGCGGCGCCGACCCGGCCAAGGGCTCCGGGCTGGTCGGTCTGCGAGACCGCATCGAAGCCCTCGGCGGCCGGATGGAGCTGACCAGCCATCCGGGCGAGGGGACGTTGCTGCAGGCCGGCATTCCGTTCGCGACCTCGGCTGCGATATCCGAGGAATAACCTCGTCGTCATCCGATCGCCCGCTCGCGCGCCGAAAACAGGTAGGTGGGCCCGCCGAAAACAGGTATGTGGGTAGGTAGATATCCCGTCGTCCGAGCGGCGGTTCCCGAAGAAGGTGGTGGAGGACAGGTCAGCCACTACCGCTCGGGAACATCATGGATGGACGGAATCAACAGCGAGGTCGCGACGCGTTCTGGGTCCGGTCGGCGCTGAGTCAGTTGGAGTTCCTCGCGTCCGGCAGATCGATCGAACCGGACACGAGGTCGGTGATCGAATTCGCGATCCGCTGGGCGCCGTACGGCGGTGCGAGTGCGGGCGAGCTGTTGGTGGCATTCGGTGTCGACCGGCGGCGGTTCATGACGCTGCTCGAGGAAGGGTTGTCGATTCGGCGATCCGACAACTCGGAGCAGCGGTGGTTCAAGCAGAAATTGTCGGACGCGTTGACCTCGGCGTGGCGCGTTGATGGCCGCAGCAGGGCCGGTGATGTTCGATGCTGACCAGCGCCGAGGAAGCATGGCTCCGGGCCCAGGGCGATGTGCACGTGCGGATCTGGTTGGGCGGAACGGTGTTCGACTACCGGGCAACCTTGGCCGCCGCCCGGAATCTGATTCATGATTGTCGCCGAAAGTGCTGGTGTGCAATCGAATTGATCATGCAGGAGATCGAGGAATCGCTGCCCGCAGCGCGCCTGCCGAATGAGCGATTGTTCCTCGATCCGCAACCTGCCGGGCCTGCTGGGTGGTAACGGATTCAGGAGCCGGGCTGCTCGGCCGCCCATGTCGCGATCTGTAAGCGCGAGGTGAAACCGAGCTTGGTCAGGATGTGTTCGACGTGACCTTCCGCGGTGCGCTGTGAGATCACGAGCTGAGCGGCGATCGCCCTGTTGGACAAACCTCGGGCAACGAGCTCGGTGACCTGGCGCTCCCGCTTCGTCAGGGTTGCGCCGGGACCCTGGGCGGGTGCGGCGGCGCTGGATTGCTCGCCGAGCGCGAAGGCCACAGCGGAATCGAACGTCATGGCGGCGCCTTCCTGGCGGGCCGCCTCGAATGCTTTGGCACCGAGCGCCTCCCGGGTGGTGCTCACGCAGTCGTTGCGGTGGACGAGCAGAACGGGAAACACGAATGCGGAACTGCCGGCAACGCTCACCAGCGAATCGGCGGCACCCATCAGCACAGCTGGGCGTCGATCAGGGTGTTGCTCGGCCGTGACCCAGGCCAGTGCTTCCATACAGGCCGCGGCAACGAGCGGATCTGCCGCCAGCCGGGCCAGCCGAATGCCCTCCTGCAGCAAGTGCACAGCGCGGTCGGGCTCGCCCCCACGCCAAGCGGTGTACCCCGCTGCCCACAATGCCCAGGACCGGAGCATCGTTTCGTGGGTGGATTCGGTGATTGCGAGCACCCGGTCGAAGCATCCGATGGCCTGCGGCATGTCACCCAGGACCGCGCAAGACCATCCAAGGGAGATCAGCGCATCCAATTGCAGGCTGAGCTCACCGGATGCTTCGTAGATCTCGACGGCGTCGGCCACGAGCTTGTGCGCGCGATCCACGTCGGCGTCGCCCCGCATCAGAACGGTGTTTCCGGCAGAGTGCGCGAGCAGAGCCCCGACCACGGGGTCGTTGGTCTGTTCGGCCACGTGCCTCAGTTGTGTCAGTTTGTCGGTGGCGTCGGCGAAGTCGCCTTGCAGCGTGGCCATTGCCTCGGCGGCATGCAGCGCCTTGGCCCGATCGATGGTCGGCGCTCCGGTCGTGCGGGTGAGTGCACGAGCAGTCCAGCGGCGACCCTCGCTCAACCGCGCGCGCATTATCCAGAACGGGTACAGGGCCATGGTCATCCGCAACGCTGCTTGGTTCGCCTCGGACACAGCGAATTCCAGTGCCTTGCGGAGATTCGGCAGTTCCCGCTCCAGTCTGGCAACCCACTGCATCTGGTGCGGTCCGATCCATTCGGCCTCTGCCTGGAGCGCCAGACCGAAGCACCAATCCTGGTGTCGCCGAACGGAATCCATGTACTCATCGGCGTCCTCGGCCTGGTGCCTGCCGTATTCCTGGACGGTCTCGAGCATCCGG